>NZ_CP026095.1:4537500-4550000 GCF_004006295.1 Peribacillus asahii | reverse complement strand
GAGTAGCGAAAGAAGGGTGAGAATCCCTTCCACCGAATATCTAAGGTTTCCTGAGGAAGGCTCGTCCGCTCAGGGTTAGTCGGGACCTAAGCCGAGGCTGAAAAGCGTAGGCGATGGACAACAGGTTGATATTCCTGTACCACCTATACATCGTTTGAGCGATGGGGGGACGCAGGAGGATAGGGTAAGCGCGCTGTTGGATATGCGCGTCCAAGCAGTTAGGCCGGAAACGAGGCAAATCCCGTTTCCATGAAGGCGGAGCTGTGATGGCGAGGGAAATAGAGTACCGAAGTTCCTGATTCCACACTGCCAAGAAAAGCCTCTAGCAAGATGTAGGGTGCCCGTACCGCAAACCGACACAGGTAGATGAGGAGAGAATCCTAAGGTGTTCGAGAGAACTCTCGTTAAGGAACTCGGCAAAATGACCCCGTAACTTCGGGAGAAGGGGTGCTCATTAGGGTTTATAGCCTTGATGAGCCGCAGTGAATAGGCCCAGGCGACTGTTTAGCAAAAACACAGGTCTCTGCGAAACCGCAAGGTGAAGTATAGGGGCTGACACCTGCCCGGTGCTGGAAGGTTAAGAGGAGAGGTTAGCGCAAGCGAAGCTTTGAATTGAAGCCCCAGTAAACGGCGGCCGTAACTATAACGGTCCTAAGGTAGCGAAATTCCTTGTCGGGTAAGTTCCGACCCGCACGAAAGGTGTAACGATCTGGGCACTGTCTCAACGAGAGACTCGGTGAAATTATAGTACCTGTGAAGATGCAGGTTACCCGCGACAGGACGGAAAGACCCCGTGGAGCTTTACTGCAGCCTGATATTGAATTTTGGTACAGCTTGTACAGGATAGGTAGGAGCCTGTGAAGCCGGAGCGCCAGCTTCGGTGGAGGCGTTGGTGGGATACTACCCTGGCTGTATTGACATTCTAACCCGCACCCCTGATCGGGGTGGGAGACAGTGTCAGGTGGGCAGTTTGACTGGGGCGGTCGCCTCCTAAAAGGTAACGGAGGCGCCCAAAGGTTCCCTCAGAATGGTTGGAAATCATTCGTAGAGTGTAAAGGCACAAGGGAGCTTGACTGCGAGACCTACAAGTCGAGCAGGGACGAAAGTCGGGCTTAGTGATCCGGTGGTTCCGCATGGAAGGGCCATCGCTCAACGGATAAAAGCTACCCCGGGGATAACAGGCTTATCTCCCCCAAGAGTCCACATCGACGGGGAGGTTTGGCACCTCGATGTCGGCTCATCGCATCCTGGGGCTGTAGTCGGTCCCAAGGGTTGGGCTGTTCGCCCATTAAAGCGGTACGCGAGCTGGGTTCAGAACGTCGTGAGACAGTTCGGTCCCTATCCGTCGTGGGCGCAGGAAATTTGAGAGGAGCTGTCCTTAGTACGAGAGGACCGGGATGGACGCACCGCTGGTGTACCAGTTGTCTTGCCAAAGGCATCGCTGGGTAGCTATGTGCGGACGGGATAAGTGCTGAAAGCATCTAAGCATGAAGCCCCCCTCAAGATGAGATTTCCCATAGCGCAAGCTAGTAAGACCCCTGAAAGATGATCAGGTTGATAGGTCAGAGGTGGAAGCGTGGCGACACGTGGAGCTGACTGATACTAATCGGTCGAGGACTTAACCAATTATTTCAATGATAGTCTTTCCCTATTATCTAGTTTTGAAGGAACAATCCTTCTACATAATGTCTGGTAATGATGGCGAAGAGGTCACACCCGTTCCCATTCCGAACACGGAAGTTAAGCTCTTCAGCGCCGATGGTAGTTGGGGGTTTCCCCCTGTGAGAGTAGGACGTTGCCAGGCAAAAGCGAACAGCCCCAAGTAGTAGGGGGCTGTTTTTTTGTTTATGAAAAAGGAAAACCCTAGGACTAGCCTAGGATTCAAAGGGCTTTCAGCGTAGTATTAAAAACTTCTCTAAATACAGAAGATAAGTAATATATAGCAAAATCATGAAAGGCATTAAAAAAATACTCCACGCACTAAAATACGATGTAATCGTCACAAAAATTCTAGTGTACCCAGATAGTATGTGGCAACATTCGGAAGAAACAAGAAGGTAATAGAAGAACGTATACATAATCAGATTCAAGATGATACAGTCGCAGAATAATTAGGTATGATGGAATATATTAATCTATTCACAGATAAGAGGTAAAGAAAAAGAAATGGAAGCAAAGAGCAGATCTTTTTGAGGTTCGGTCAGTAACAAAGGCTTTCGGTCGCAGAGAGAACCATCCGTTAAGGATGATTTTTATTTCTTCCTTGATCAGGTCATTAAGACATTGGCTTTTCTGACGGTAACTTTAATGCACACATAAAAGCCGTATGCAGCATCGCTACATACGGCTTTATGAATAAGAATAAGAAAGTAAAAGCGCTTTCTTTTATTTCTAACTTAAATCCCCAAACCAATCGAGAACAAGATAACAGCAAGAACTACTGCCACAATTGGTACAATTACTGTCATCGCACCAAATGCAGGGTACGCGTCCTTATGTGTTTCACCAGCGATGGCTCTAATTGTTGTTACAGCATATCCCCCGTGAGGTAATGAATCTAATGTACCAGATGAGATGGATACCGTTCGATGCAGGGCTTCTGCGTTAACTCCCAAATCTAAATAGTGCGGAGCAAGAATAGGGAGTGCAATGGATTGACCACCGGATGAAGAACCTGTTAATCCGGCGATAACCATAACGGCTAAAGCTCCTCCGATTAATGGATATCCTGGAATGCTCGTCATGAAATCAACTGCCGTGCTAAATGCAGGTGTTATTTTGGCAACTCCTCCAAAGCCAACTACCGCAGCCGTATTCCCAATCGCAATAAGTGCACCAGCTGTTCCTTCACTAACTGCATCCCAAAAGTTCCTGAAATATTTTCTGTTTAATAACCATGTGGCAATAATACCGCTTAGTAGGGCAAGAATCAAAGCAGATTGGGCTAACGACTCATGGAAAATAAATGCCACGATAAGAACAGCTAATAAAGGAATTAAACTTAATAATGGATGTGGTAAGTTTGTTCTTATCTCGGTATTATCTGTTTCTCTTTCAATAAAATGCTCGCCATTTTTAACAGCTTTTTTAATCATTTTCATGAGCCAGATATATCCGAATATAAGCATAAATACAGCTGTAATTAAACTAACTTCCCATCCTGCATACGGGCTTGTTTGTAAGTAAGGAATAGGAATCCAGTTTTGAATTTCAGGTGATCCTGCAGAAGTCATAGTAAACGTAGTAGAACCAAAAGCTAATGCTGCTGGTATAAATCTTCTAGGTAAATTTGCTTCTTTAAATAAACTGACTGCCATTGGATATACAGCGAAAGCTACGACGAATAAACTAACGCCTCCGTATGTTAAAACTGCACAGGCAAGAACGACAGCGAGCACAGCGTGTTTCATTCCGATTTTTGAAACAATCCAATGTGATACACTTTCTGCGGCACCGCTATCCTCCATAACTTTACCGAAAATAGCACCTGCTAAGAACATCAAATACCAGGATGTGATGAATCCTGCAAAGCCACTCATGTAACCAGTAATAAAATCTACTTCTCCTTTAGCCGCAAACTGCGGGAATAGAGGCACTCCGTTCAGCACTGCTACGAACAGTGCTGAGATTGGAGCAACGATTAGTAGATTCATGCCTCTCATGACGAGAACGGTTAATAAAATTAAGCCTCCAATTAACCCAAACATACTTATCATATAAGCTACCTACCTTCTGTATATAAAGGACCAGATATTCCTTTATTCTTTATTTCCGTACTTGCGAACACGTAGTAATGCTTGTTCAGCGTGACCAGCGAAGTTTTCTAATTGGCAAAGTCTAGCTGCGTATTCACCAATATAGGCACTTTGTTCTGGTGATGTAACTTTTTGATATGTAACCGTTTTTAAGAATTTACCTACCCAAAGTCCGCCAGTATATCTTGCTGCACCTTTTGTAGGTAACGTATGATTTGTTCCGATTACTTTATCTCCGTAAGCAACATTCGTTTCAGGTCCTAAGAATAAGCAGCCGTAATTTGTCATATTCTCTAAGAAGAAATCAGGGTTTTTTGTAAGGATTTCAACATGTTCGAATGCTAATCGGTCTGCCTCTTTTAAAGCCTCTTGCTCGTCTTCAACTAAAATGATTTGTCCATAGTCTTCCCAAGACACTCTTGCTACATCAGCTGTAGGCAAAATTTGTAATTGTCTTTCAATCTCTTTAACTGTTTCATCAGCAATTTCTTTAGAAGTTGTGATTAATGCTCCTGGTGAAGTTGGTCCGTGTTCACCTTGTCCTAGAATGTCTGTTGCAATCATTTCCGGATCACTTGTTTCATCAGCAACAACTAGTGTTTCTGTTGGGCCGGCAAATAAGTCGATACCAACGCGGCCATATAATTGACGTTTTGCTTCAGCAACAAATGCGTTGCCAGGTCCAACGATCATATCTACAGGTTCAATTGTTTCTGTACCGATTGCCATTCCAGCCATCGCTTGGATTCCGCCAAGAATATAAATTTCGTCAGCTCCAGCTTTATGCATTGCATAGACCGTTGCAGCTGGAATCTCTCCATTAATCGGTGGAGTGCAGGCGATGACTCTTTTAACACCTGCTACTTTAGCCGTCAGTACACTCATATGTGCGGAAGCAACCATTGGATAACGTCCTCCAGGAATGTAGCAGCCGACACTGTTTACTGGAATATTCTTGTGTCCAAGAATAACACCTGGCATTGTTTCTACTTCAATATCTGCCATAGATTTTCTTTGTTCTTCTGCAAATCTTCTAATATTGTTTTGGGCAAATTCAATATCTTCTACAGTTTGTGCCGGAATAGAAGCACAGATTTCCTCGATTTGCTCTTCCGTTAAACGAAAGCTTTCAGGACTCCATTTATCGAAGTTTTCCGATAATTCTCTGATAGCTTTATCGCCTTCTTCTTCAATTTTCTTAATAGTAGAACTAACTATTTCAGAAACCTTTGCATCGTCCTTTTGAATATCTTCCGCTACTTTACCTTGTTTTAAATAAATTGCCATATTACAATCTCTCCCTTTTTTATAATGTGTTGCATACGTATGCAAAACTGAGAAAAAAAGAATTTGCATACGTATGCAAAGAGGTTTAAGTTTTTGCATCCGTATGCAAAAACATGATTTATCATCGCTTGTATAGAATACTAAGGTAAACGTTTACAATTGTCAATATAAAAAATTTTCATACTATTTTGTGGTTTTGCGATGAATAAAGTGACCCTTTAGTTTAACTGTTTGATACTGGTTATGATTTGAATCGGACATTAATAAATGAATGGTTTCGTCAACCATTTGCTCTATAGGCTGTACCCAAGTTGATAGGGCATAATTAGGCCAAGATGACATTTTTATATCATCAAATCCGATTACAATTGTCTCATCTGGAACAGAAATATTTTTTTCCTTTAGCGCATCTAACGCGCCTAAAGCTGTTATATCATTAGCTCCAAAAATGGCTTCAGGTCTATGTCCAGTTTCCAGCATATTTTTTGTAAGATTAAAGGCCTTTTCGTATGTGTAATCTCCTTCTAATATCGTGATATCGATCCCTTTATTTTTAAAAAAGTCTGTAAATCCTTTCTGTCTGTCTTGGCTTGTGGATGTATTAATTCTCCCTGTAATAAAAACGATATCTCTATGCCCTTTTTCGTAAATATAGGCAGCAATTTCGTTGGCAGCGCTGATATTGTCACAGCTGACAGAATTACATAATAAATTTTTATCATGTCGGTTGAATAATGTGACAGGAATATCATAATCTTGAAGTTTTGCCACAACTTTTGAAGAGAGAAGGGCATCCGTTACAATAACAGCTTCTACGTTGTATTCTAAGAAATGATTAATTTCTTCTTGTTGAATTTCTTCATTTTCCGTATACACAAATAACACGGAATATCCTTGTGCTCTTAGCCTTTTTGTAAATATCCCTAAAACTTCATGATAGAAGGGATTCTGGATATCTTTCATTGCTAGGCCAACCATATTCGTTTTTCTTGTAATGAGTCCTCTTGCTAATGCATTAGGTTGATAATCCAATTCTTCTGCTACTTTCAATACTTTCTTTCTTGTTTTTTCTGAGACGCTTGCTCCCGGTGTAAACACCCGTGATACCGTCGATTGAGATACATTTGCCAATTTAGCAACTTCCATTGCTGATACAACTTTCCTTACCATGTATATACCCCTAACTTAATATATTGTTTGTTAATATAGTTGAAAATACTGAACTTTTCAAGTGGGGAATTGCCAATGCAAGTGTACTATTGTCCCTCGAGTCATCATAACTCTATCATTATAGCAAAACACAAATATATTTAACGTTTTATTTGCAAAAGAGAAGGGACAATAAAAAGAAGCCTTGTCCAGGCTTCTTACGCTGTTTTATCTTAAAATCATTTCGATGTATATAACAGATTTAAGAAATACGTTTTAATTCTTCTGTTAATCGTAGGAATTCTTCTTTGTTTCGATTCTCTAATGATCGATCGATCTCTATTCGAAGTTGCTCTTTTCGGAAATCACAAAGGACTTTGTTTAACACCATTTCAGCAAATTCGGAATCCATGATATTTACCTCATTAATTGTTGGTGTGCTAAGCAAATTCTTTTTCATTGAAAATCAACTCCTTGACCTTTTTTTTATTATAACAATAGTTTTCAGAAAATTCAAATACTTTTATTGATTGTTATTGGTAGTTTTTTGTTATTTATATCATTTATATCCGGTTGGTTTTGGTTTTTAACCAATAATAATAATAATAGGGTAAATTTATCTTATTTCTTAGGTTGATTAGGAAGGTTATTATAAAATTGATGAAACAAACATGTGAGGTAAGAGTTTAGATTAAATTGGTTTTTATCAATGAAATTAGACAACACTAATTGGCTTTCTCTTGACATCATTTTGCCTCCTTTAAGATAACTTCCTTATCTCTATCATTACCAAACTATCAATTTTTTATACACCTATAAATGATTTTGATTTTGATTTTGAGGTGCCTGTCACTCCCCGGAATTTGTCGAAGTAGATTAGAATGTGGAGTGGGAACCATTGTAAAAAAGGAGGATATAATGAAAAACAATCGAAAATTAGTCTTGTTCATTGCTGCGAGTTTGGATGGCTATATCGCTGCAAAAGATGAATCTTTAGATTGGCTATATAAGGTTGAAGGCGAAGGGGATAATGGTTATTCGGAGTTTTATGAAACGATAGATATCGTTTTAATGGGCAGAAGAACGTACGATTGGATTCTGAAAAATGTAACAGGGGATTTCCCTTACAAGGATAAGGAATGCTACGTTTTTTCGAGATCTGCAACCGGGGATAATGAAGAGGTCAAATTTGTTAAGGATAATATCGTTGGCTTCACTAATGAACTAAAACAACAAGAAGGAAAAAATATTTGGGTTGTTGGTGGGGGAGAATTGTTACATTCTTTTTTAAAGGAAAAATTAATCGATGAACTTATACTGACAGTGGCTCCAACTTTAATAGGCAACGGTATTCCGTTATTTAAAGAAGATGATCTTCATTTGGAGTTGTCTTTAAAAGGTATTAAGCGTTTCAATCAATTTGTTGAACTTCATTATGAAGTCCAGAAATAAACGACTCAGCTAATAATGAGTCGTTTATAGGGATAATTCATTAGAAATCACGGATTTTTTAGTCTTTTTTGATGTTTCTTGAACAATAATGACAGCCGCAATAACTAGAAATATCCCGAAGTATTGCCATACATTCAATTTTTCGTGGAAAATTAAAAAACCTACTAGAGATGCAACGACCGGTTCGATTGTAGCGATTATAGATGCTTGGCTTGATTCTATTGTGTTTAATCCTTTTGTATAAAAAATAAAGGGCAGCATGGTTGAGAGAAAGCCAAGACCTATTATGTATACCCATACTTTTATATCTGCAAATAAAGGAACCACGAGCCACAATCCACTAAAAGGGGTTACTGCAATAGCTGCGAACAAAAACGTATAGGCAGTAACAGTTAAAGAGTTGTATTTTCTGAGTGCAAATTTCCCGAATATACTGTATAGCGCATAAAAAAGACCTGAACCAAGTCCAAGAATGAGTCCATATAGTGAGATAGATTCATTCGTATTTGGGAGTATGCCAATAACAAATGAGCAACCAATAAATGTTATAAGTAAGGCTAAAATCTTTCGTGTCGTTAGTAATTCTTTAAAAATGAATCTTGAAAAAATAGTGACAAAGGCAGGTGCTGTGTAAAGAAGAATGGTTGCAACTGAAATAGATGTTTCTTTAATCGCGCTAAACACACACCAATTAAACAGGACAAAACTAAAAATGCCGGTTCCAATAAAATATTTACTATCAGTTACTTTGATTTTTAAAAGCTGGCGATTCTTAAAAATGATATAAAGCACTAAAAATAAAGTTGCGGATAAGGCGCGAATTGTAACAACCTGTATCGGCGAAAAGCCCATTTCATAAAGAGATGTTACAAATAGACCGATAATTCCCCATAACGAAGCCCCTGTACCAATCAATAGCAATGCTAGTTTGTTATCCACTGGGCCTTTTCCTCCTTTCAGTTAGACATACTATATACTAACAAATGTTAGATATAGTGGATACAAGGTGAGGGCTCTTTGCGTTGGCTTGTGCCCACTTTTTTCGAAAAATAAAACTAGAAGGAATCAGCGTTGATTCCTTCTAGTGAAAAATATTAATTTGACGGGATTATTAATGTAATAAATGCCGTAATTCTTCAACCTGTCTTCGGCTAGTATCAATCACTTTTTCAGCGATTTTTTTACTCTCCGGATCTAAATCGCCCTTTACAAGTTCCTCGGAATATTGAACGCCGTAGTTATCTAATCCTTCTAAGGCGTCCTTAATAATCTTGTTTGTATCATCAGGAAGCATGACTTTATGCATAAAGCTGTGCATGGATCCAGAGACACCTTCATCGTCGGCCGGAACTCCACCTAGATTCTGAATACGTTCCGCTATTTGTTGAGCACTCAGCTTTACATCCTCCTGCATAGACTGAAATGTTTTCTTTATCTTCTCATCGTCTACCTTTTGGATATAATGTTCAAACGAACGTATTCCCATATATGTACCTCTTAATAAAGTATTTAATTCTTCGATGATAACCTCTTTTTCCACAAAATCGCCTCCTTTTCCTTTTATTATGCTGCCTAGGGGGTGAACTATTCGTAGCTTGTTTGAGTATTGAGTGTGATTCATTTTCGTGGGAATAAAAAAGCGCTGCCACAAAAGTCATGAAAAATGGCTTTCGGGGCGGCCCCTCCGTTTAGTTGAACGATTATTCTCCTTAGACATTCCTTTTTTGCTGTCTTTAAAGTGAGTTAAAGGACAAAAATGAGAAATCCGGCTAGGGAAATGTCCTTCATTAGAGTTGTGAAGGACAAAAGTGAGAAATCCGGTCAGGAAAATGTCCTTCATTAGGGTTGTGAAGGACAAAAATGAGAAATCTGGCCAGGGAAATGTCCTTCATCAGGGGTGTGAAGGACAAAAGTGAGAAATCCAGTCAGGAAAATGTCCTTCATCAGAGTTGTGAAGGACAAAATGAGGGAATTAGACAAGGGAAATGTCCCTTACCAAAGCTTTGAAGAACAAAATCTAGGAAATAAGAAAAGGAAGGGAAAGTCCCTTTGGTTCTTTTTCAGGAACGTCTAAAACAAAGAATAGCAACAACTAAGATTATGAGCCCTATCAATAATAAAGGCATAATACCTGAACTATATACAATGTAAACTTTAATGTTGCGGATAGCATTGACGACAAGGAATATGAGCAAGAAAACACACAAAATAAGGATGAGAGGCATATTTTTACGTCTATGCAAAGCAACCAGCCCCTTTGTAGAAGCTTATTACGGTCTGTTATAAAGCCCTATGCTTATCATACCTTGTATTATCTGACCACTCCCACGGCTGAAGCCAGTGGGGTTCTTTCTCGCAAACATTCCACTTACAAACTTCCACAGGAAGGTGCAGGGGTGAAACTTGGGCGAGCAACTTTTGAGAGAAAAACAGTCTTTCAAAAGGGCAAGGTCGGTGCCACTACGCCATTCGACTGGCGATACTTGGTTCTTTCTTCGGTTTATCCTTGGGATGTTTCGTTTTTTGTCTGATTTCTTCAGATTAGCGGAGGGGGAACTTGTGCGCATAGTGACGGGATATATCTTCCTTTCAAATAAAGAAGGCCCAAGAAAACTGAAGAGTAATTGGAAGACGGTAGCAAAATAAATCCGCTTTTTAATTTGAATGACTGATATCATTCAATGTATGTAAAGTAAGTGTATAGAGTAGATATACGCCTAAATATGCCCCTGTTAGTAAGAAAAGAGGGTTGAGAAATAAAGCGTGGATATTGGTCATGAATACTGTTTGATCTTCGATGATTTGATGAATGGAGATAGAAGCGATATTCCCAAAAATAAGTGCTGATAAAATCGCTGCTACATGAAAAATAATCCGAAATATAAACCATTTTCTTTGAAGTATAATCATTAGTGCGGGAGCGATGATACTGCCCAAAATTAAAAAAATCTCCATCTTTATCACCTCATAATCATTCTTCACTATACAAAGGAGAAGTAAACAGCATTTAAATACATTGAGGCTGAAGAGGAAGAACGTGGTTGACGTTGTAATTTGAACTCCCCCCACCTGCTCATTAGGCTTTCCTGTTCACCTTCCTTAAGGTGGGGGCTCGTAAAACTAGAATCGGTCTTGGTTATCTCTATTAGCTGTTATGTCGCGATAAGGCATGATGCTTTTTTCTATCTGTTCATAGTCTGTTGTTCCGAGTTCTTTCAATACATTGGGAATCTCTTCTTCAGGATAGCCGTAATCGCGCAGCAACTGTTTAATCTGTTCCATTCATTAAGTCTCCGTTCACTTGTATTTTTATTTCAGAAATATAAAGGATTTCTCTTATCTTGTTCGTTATAGTAAGGCGACATACAAAAAAAGTTTCATCAGAGTATAGTTTTTTCAAAAGGATGTTGACTTCTTTATGTTGAAATAGTAGTATTGTAATTCCCGTTAAGGGGTTCTAGCCAAATAGATGATTTTTAAGAAGTTAACGAATAATAAAAGTTGATAAAAAGTACTTTTAAAAAGATGTTGACTTTTTTATATTAAAATAGTAACATTGTAATTCCTACTAAGAATTCTACAAATGATTTTTTAGTAGGTGCCGAGAAGTTAATGAAGATGGAAGTAGATGTCTAAAGTTAATTTCTAACGTAAAAAAATATTTTAAAAAAGTTATTGACTGACTTTGAAAAGTCATGTTATGATAACAAATGTCGCTAAGACAACATAGTTCTTTGAAAACTAAACAAAACAGAAACGCCAACGTTAATTTTTTAAGTGAGTACACACTATTAAAAAAGTACAACATGAGCAAGTCAAATTCTATCGGAGAGTTTGATCCTGGCTCAGGACGAACGCTGGCGGCGTGCCTAATACATGCAAGTCGAGCGAATCAATGGGAGCTTGCTCCCTGAGATTAGCGGCGGACGGGTGAGTAACACGTGGGTAACCTGCCTGTAAGACTGGGATAACTTCGGGAAACCGGAGCTAATACCGGATAGTTTCTTTTCTCGCATGAGAGGAGATGGAAAGATGGTTTCGGCTATCACTTACAGATGGACCCGCGGCGCATTAGCTAGTTGGTGAGGTAACGGCTCACCAAGGCGACGATGCGTAGCCGACCTGAGAGGGTGATCGGCCACACTGGGACTGAGACACGGCCCAGACTCCTACGGGAGGCAGCAGTAGGGAATCTTCCGCAATGGACGAAAGTCTGACGGAGCAACGCCGCGTGAGCGAAGAAGGCCTTCGGGTCGTAAAGCTCTGTTGTTAGGGAAGAACAAGTACGAGAGTAACTGCTCGTACCTTGACGGTACCTAACCAGAAAGCCACGGCTAACTACGTGCCAGCAGCCGCGGTAATACGTAGGTGGCAAGCGTTGTCCGGAATTATTGGGCGTAAAGCGCGCGCAGGCGGTCCTTTAAGTCTGATGTGAAAGCCCACGGCTCAACCGTGGAGGGTCATTGGAAACTGGGGGACTTGAGTGCAGAAGAGGAGAGTGGAATTCCACGTGTAGCGGTGAAATGCGTAGAGATGTGGAGGAACACCAGTGGCGAAGGCGACTCTCTGGTCTGTAACTGACGCTGAGGCGCGAAAGCGTGGGGAGCAAACAGGATTAGATACCCTGGTAGTCCACGCCGTAAACGATGAGTGCTAAGTGTTAGAGGGTTTCCGCCCTTTAGTGCTGCAGCTAACGCATTAAGCACTCCGCCTGGGGAGTACGGCCGCAAGGCTGAAACTCAAAGGAATTGACGGGGGCCCGCACAAGCGGTGGAGCATGTGGTTTAATTCGAAGCAACGCGAAGAACCTTACCAGGTCTTGACATCCTCTGCCAACCCTAGAGATAGGGCGTTCCC
>NZ_CP026095.1:4522500-4532500 GCF_004006295.1 Peribacillus asahii | reverse complement strand
TGATAACCAACCATATCTTCAACATTTTCCGTATTGATAAGAAAATCCTTTATCTCATTATGTAAAATAGTAGATGCTTTTACAGTATCCTCAATTGTGCTGAATGATTTGGATACAATTTGCTGTAAGCTATTTCCTTTCATCCGCAAATACCATAGTTCATCCACTGCTATCATATGGCCAAAGGTTTCAGCAACGGTAGGGAAAACACTGTTCACTTTGTTAAGAAAAACTGCCTCTGGAAGGCCTTTTAAATGTTGAATTAACCTATCGTTAGTCCATACATGGTAATCAAATAATTGCATAGTCCATTCTTTCACTCATGATCCCCCTTAACGAAAGTTCTTCATTTTTATAAATTATACTTCCGAATATCAGTTAATAGAATAGCGTGAGTCAAACTCTTTTGTAGATTTTCCGTATGAGAAAGCTCATTTCTCTTTGAATGGTATGTTCGTTTGTAAAGATTTTGTCGTATCAACGGATTAACTGTCGAACCCCTTATTATTTTATGAATCATGGTTTATAATGATGGCTGTTGCCTATGTTTTCTATTTTTTGTTAAAAATGAATAGGGAGTTAAGTTGTGAAAATGGAAGTTTTATCACTTAAAGAGTTGGAATATAGAATTGATGCTGTAAGAACTCGTATGATTGTTGTAGGAAAATTAAAAGGACTTGGCCATCCCGACACGATTAAATCCAGTCAAGAGTTAGATATTTTATTAAACGAGTATCAAAAAATTAAAGCAAAATAACCTATCCACAAATTTATTAGTGATTTATAGGTGTTTATAATTATTACCTTATATTTAATCCTTCATATTAAATGTGTTATTATGCCTATTGGGGCAAATTTTACGAAAGTAAGAGACGCAAAGCTACGGACCTAAAGCATTTTTGCCATGGTGGCCGAGTTGCCAGGAATTATTCCTGTATAATTATATAAATAAGTGGCATTTTCCTGATTTGCCTTAGTCTTTAAAGAAAGGTATTTCTATTATTGAAGAAGTCTGTTTTGCTTGTGGATGATTCTCTTTTTATGAGAACGTTATTAAAAGGAGAGTTAAATCCAAATTATTTTACCGTTATTTCGGAAGCCGAAGATGGTCTAGAAGCGATAGAAAAATATAAGATGCTTTCTCCGGATATTGTGTTGATGGATGTAACGATGCCAAAAGTTAATGGCCTCGAAGCTTTAAAAGAGATCATTTGCTTTGATCAACGTGCAAAGGTTGTAATG
The DNA here is from genome assembly GCF_004006295.1 of Peribacillus asahii. Lineage (NCBI taxonomy): Bacteria > Bacillati > Bacillota > Bacilli > Caryophanales > Bacillaceae > Peribacillus > Peribacillus asahii. The sequence goes on along the minus strand of NZ_CP026095.1, from coordinate 4,531,258 downwards.
TGTTCGGCACTTGGTTCACAGCCATTAGTAATCGAAGCGTTAAAGGCTGGCGCCAAGGACTACATTGTTAAACCTAATTTTGGTAACCTAAATAACACTCTTATTAATTTGTATTAGTTTACATCCAGTTTAAATGGGTGTTTTTTTTATACTCATATGTGGTTAACGTGTGTTATTCGGGGGCGTATCGAGAGCTGAGATTATGAGAATGGACACGCAGGAATATTAATAAATAAAATTCCAAAATGGGATTTTTCTGTTTAAAAGAAGGAAATATGTCACGTTTCGACGAATATAGTTAATATATTTCTTTGGAGGTGTTGGCTATGGCCATTCGTTGTGGAGATTGTTACAGTTTATTAGAGGATCAAGATCATGTTGTGCTAGACGAGTTTAATACGTTAAGGCACACATATTGCGGCTACGATCTTGTTAGCGAGTTGGTCCAAGATGTCGGCACTTATAAAAATATCAAGGAAAAATATCAGTTTTTTAGTGAAGAGGTTAAATAAAGATTGGCGAAATAGGTCCGAACTAGAAAGAGCTAGGGGCGCGCTTAAAAAGGCCGAATGCTATTTTAACAATGCTATATTGAAGTAAATAAAAAGAAGAAAACAACAATTCCTCTAACAAGGAAAAGCTGTTTTCTTCTTTTATTGTTTGGCCGGCCAATTGAAAGAAGGCAAGCTGATTAGGCTTGCCTTCATAATATGATGAAATATTTAAAAAGCAGCAGGTTTATCCGCGTCTACCGCCTCTACCGCCTCTTTTTGATTCAGTGTTACGTTTAAGAGATGATAAATTCTCTTCACTATTCTTTAAGAAACGAGTAATTTTGTCCTCAAAATTTTCTTTTGGTTTAAAATTACTTTTTGGACGAGAGTCTTTAGAATAGCTGTTAGGTCTTCCCTGACGCGGTGGGCGTTGGGAATAAGTGGAGGTTTGTCCTTCTGGTTTATCTATAGCTTTTTTGATAGATAAGGAAAGTTTTCCGTCCTTCTCACTAAGCACTTTCACTTCGACTTGATCGCCTACTTTAAGATGGTCATTCACGTCTTTTACATAGCTATCTGCTACCTCACTGATATGTACAAGACCTGTTGTTCCTCCCGATAATTCTACGAATGCTCCAAAATTAGTAATGCCTGTTACTTTCCCTTGTACCTTACTTCCTACTTCAATGGACATAAAAAAATGTTCCTCCTCAATAATATTCCTACATATAATTTTAACAAATTAAAAAAGAATATCAATTGGATTTATATTCCTACTGTATTTTTTTTTTTGAAAACTATTTAGGAAATGTAAATGAATATAAACATTTAAGTGAAAAGTAACCTAGTTTCCTTCACTTTGTTGGATTGCCTGTCTTTTGTAAACTTTCAAAGCATCGACCTTGCCAAAATGATATATTGGGAATATAAATCTTCTTTAAAAAGGTTATTATGTATAAAATTTACTTATTCAAGAGGGCGGAGAGGATTGTGCTAAATTATGTCTATACTAAATCATCAAATAGATGTCTCCTTTAAAGAACAGGTAGAGTGGTGGAAAGCTGTTATAGATTCTATCAATGATGGTATTTTGGTCATTGACCAAGAAGGTATTGTTAGGCTGATTAACCCCGAATATACAAGGATTACAGGGGTAACCTCTGACATCCTTGGAAAGCCGCTTCGGGAATATCGTCCTGGTGCACAGCTGCCCGATACGCTGGAGGATAGAAAATGTAGAGTAGGCGTATATCGGAAAACGAAGGATAGAGAGTATTTAGTTGATATGGCTCCAATCATTGTGAACAACCAAGTTATTGGAGCTGTCTCGGTTTGTAAAAGTCTAACTGAAGTTCACAGACTTTCTCAAGAACTCAAGAAACAAAATGAGAAGTTAAAACAATTAGAGAGAAAAATGGATTCAATGTATGAAGCGAAATATACATTTGATCAAATTATTGGGAAGGAAGCAGGCTTAAAAGGCGTTGTAACCGTTGCGAGAAAAGTGGCGGATTCTAATTTGCCAATTTTAATTACTGGGGAAAGCGGGACAGGAAAGGAGCTATTCTCGCAAGCTATTCATAATGCAAGCAGCAGAAATGGCCGGCCTTTTATACCTGTAAACTGTGCAGCTATCCCTGCTGAACTTTTAGAAAGTGAATTGTTTGGATATGGGGAAGGAGCGTTTACGGGTGCTAAGAAGGGCGGGAAAGCTGGATTATTTGAAATGGCCAATTACGGAACGCTTTTTTTAGATGAAATTGGTGATATGTCCTATGATCTTCAAGCTAAACTATTAAGGGTGTTGCAAGAAAGAAAGATTCGAAGAGTTGGAGAAACGATAGATCGCGACATTGATGTAAGGGTGATTGCCGCCACACATCGTGATTTACAACATCTCGTACATAAGAATCGCTTTCGTGAAGATTTATTCTATAGATTGAATGTAATCCGCTTACAGGTACCGTCGCTTCGAGAACGAAGAGAGGATATACCGAGGCTAATTGATTCATTTCTTCAATCAGCTTATTCTACGTATACCATCGAAGAGCAGACTTTGAAATTTCTATATTGTTATGAATGGCCTGGGAATGTCCGGGAGTTGAAAAACGTGATTGACTATGCGACTTGTATAGCCGAAGGAACAGAAATTACACTTCACGATCTACCAGAGTCGATGATAAAACAAGGAGCGGAGTTATTTCAACAACAACCGAATCGCTCGTTACAGGGAGTAATGGAAGATACCGAACGGAGACTGATTCAAGAGACAATCAACTATTTTGGCACAGGTATTGAAGACAAGAAAAAGGCTGCCAAATCATTAGGCATTTCGTTGGCTACTTTATATAACAAAATTAAGAAATATAATATTGGCTCTTAAAATTTCTAAAATGTTAGAAATACCTCCATCTCATTTCTAAATATTTAGAAATGAGGTGGATAGCCTAATACCGATATGTAATAAAATATCTTTCCCAGTTACCATTTCTAAAACATTAGAAATAGGAAGCGGGAAAATAGATTTGAAGAAAGTGTTTTTATGGTACTTTCTTTTTTTATTTTCTTCATAATTTCTCGAAAATCGATATTTTATATGAAAACTAGTTAAAATAAATTAATTATTTACAAATTTATGTGAGAAATTCCATTTTTGGCATGGTTCTTGTATTAATTAAAGATATAGATTAGTAGTTATAAAAAACTAGTGAGGGGTGAGGGGTATTTTAGCATTATTAGGTTTCTTAACTATAGGGATTTTCTTGTTTTTAATTATGACTAACCGTTTATCGGTCTTAATTGCTTTAGTTCTAGTGCCGGTCGTTTTTGCTTTAATTGGTGGATTTGGTTTAGAAATAGGGCAAATGATGTTAGATGGTGTCATAAAGGTTGCTCCTACAGGGATTATGATTGTTTTCGCTGTCTTATATTTTGGATTAATGATTGATACTGGTTTATTTGATCCGATGATTAACAAGATGCTTCAATTGGTCAAGGGGGACCCATTGAAGGTTGTTATCGGGACAGCGGTTATTACGATGCTTGTCGCATTAGATGGTGATGGTGCTTCTACTTTTATGATTACGGTGACCGCGTTACTGCCTCTTTATAAAAGGTTGAAGATGAATCCGCTCGTGTTAGCAGGTGTTGTTGCCTTGGGGGCTGGAGTCATGAATCTTGCGCCGTGGGGTGGACCTACTGCAAGGGCAATGACAGCCTTAAATACGGATGCTGCTGCATTGTTTCATCCTGTGTTGCCTGCCATGATTGTGGGAATCTTGTGGGTCCTGTTTTCAGCTTTTTGGCTTGGGAAAAAGGAAAGAGCAAGATTGGGAATTATCGATTTGAATGAGGATTATACCGGCATTATGGAAGAGCAAGCTGCCGCTATAGAGGCTAAACGCCCTCAACTTTTTTGGTTTAATCTCATCTTAACCATTATCCTTCTCGTGGCTTTGGTCAAGGTATGGCTGCCACTTCCGATATTATTTATTATTGCTTTTTGTATCGCCTTACTTGTCAATTACCGAAATCCTAAAGAACAGCAGGAACGGATATCGAGCCATGCGGGGAATGTTGTACTCGTTTCTACGATGATCTTTGCAGCAGGGATTTTTACTGGAATTCTTACAGGGACAAAAATGATTGATGCAATGGCTTCTTCCATGGTTTCGATTATTCCTGAATCATTAGCTGGCTATCTGCCTGTACTTGTAGCGATTACGGGTATGCCTCTTAGCTTAGTCTTTACACCGGATGCTTATTATTTTGGGATTCTTCCTATTATTAGTCAAACGGCCGCTTCATTCGGGGTTGATCCTATTGAAATCGGTCGGGCCGCTATACTTGGACAAATGACGACTGGATTTCCTTTAAGTCCATTAACAGCGTCTACTTTTATTCTTATCGGGCTAACTGGAGTTCGTTTAGGTGATCACCAGCGCTTTATTTTTAAATGGGCATTTGGAACAACGATTGTTATGACGATTGTAGCTTTACTAACAGGAGCGATTACTATTTGAGGTGATGAAAATGATTAGAATTGGATCTGGGGCAGGCTTTTCAGGAGATCGATTAGAACCTGCAGTTTTACTCGCGGAAAAAGGAGATTTGGATTATCTCGTATTAGAGTGCTTAGCCGAACGAACGATTGCCTTAGCACAAAAGCGAAAAAGTCAAAATCCTTTATTAGGCTATGACCCTTTATTAGAAAAAAGAATGGAACTTCTTCTACCGATTATTTGTAAAAATAAAACTCGGATTATTACGAATATGGGAGCGGCAAATCCTATTGGTGCTGCTGAAAAGATTGTAGAAATCGCTCAACGTCTTGGGATTTCGATTAAAGTAGCCGCAGTAACAGGAGATGATGTTCTAAAGTACATTCACTCTGATGACCGTATTTTAGAGACGAATGAACCTATATCATCGGTTCAACATGTCATTTCAGCAAACGCTTACCTTGGTGTAGAAGCGGTATTACCAGCTTTAGAGACAGGTGCGGATGTTATTATTACTGGTCGAATAGCCGATCCTTCCTTATTTCTAGCTCCGATGATTCATCATTTTGGTTGGTCCGTAGATGATGTCGGCCTACTGGCAAGAGGAACAATCATTGGCCACTTATTAGAATGTGGAGGACAACTGGCTGGCGGCTATTTCGCTGATCCAGGCAAAAAAGATATACCAAACTTTGCTGAACTAGGGTTCCCATTTGCTGAAGTGGAATCTGATGGTTCTGCCGTGATTAGTAAAATAGAAGGTACAGGTGGATTGATTAATTTAGCGACAACGAAAGAACAACTTTTATATGAAGTAATGAATCCATATGAGTATATAACACCTGACGTTATTGCAGATTTCACATCCGTGTATATCCGTGAAATCTCTCCAAATCGTGTTGAAATACGTGGCGGAAGAGGGAAAAAGAAACCGGATACGTTAAAGGTGAGTGTAGGCTACCAAGCAGGGTTTATCGGAGAAGGAGAAATTTCTTATGCAGGGTCTAACGCATTAGGGAGAGCTAAGTTAGCTGGAGAAGTAATATATGAACGATTGAAAGAGGAAGTCCAGGATCTTCGAATTGATTATATCGGCGTTTCGTCTGTGCACCGGACAACCTACGGACAATCTCTGCCTTATGAAGTCCGGCTTCGAGTTGCAGGTAGAGCAGCTGTTTTAGAAGAGGCGGTAAAAGTTGGAGAAGAAGTAGAAGCTCTCTATACAAATGGACCTGCCGGCGGAGGGGGAGCGCGTAAATATACAAATGAAGTCGTTGGGATCGTTTCTACCCTAATACCACGAAATAAAATAGATGTACAGATTACGATAAGGGAGAGCATGAAGAATGAAGAAAAAATTGTATGAACTTGCTCATAGTCGTGCTGGGGATAAGGGAAATACGCTTATGCTATCTCTCATTCCTTATAATGAAAAGGACTACCCAATGATTTGCGAGAAGGTCACAGTTGAAAAAGTGAAAAAGCATTTAAAGAACATCGTAGAAGGTGATATTGTCCGTTATGAGGTGCCCAATATATCAGCGCTCCAGTTTGTATGCCATCAAGCTTTACTGGGAGGAGTGACCACTTCTTTAGGGATGGATACTCATGGAAAGAGTTTAAGCTATGCATTGCTAGAGATGGAAATTGAAGTATAAGAAAGAAGACGAATAAGGTGTATATCAAAGAACCGGAGATTTCTTCGGTTCTTTTCTATATTTGAGGAAATAATCTCCATGACTTGTTGAATATTTTCAATCATCTATAATATTAAAAGGTAGGAGAACTTCGATGAGGTAGTCCAACAGATTTGATTCTTTACAAGTCTAGAATCATAATCGGTTCTATCTATATTGTATATAAAACAGATAAACGTTCTGGGTTGTCTCAAAAGCTGGATTACTCCATTATGACCTTCATGACTCTGATGAAGGCTATTGCCCTGGCTGGATTTCTTGATTTTGTCCTTCATGACTCGGATGAAGGCCATTTTTAGGACAGCCTCAATGCTCGTGTTGCAATTTACCTTTCCTGAGTCCTTTGATGATGTAGTCAATAAGGTCATTACGATAAATCAAGAAAGCTGATTATAGAACAAAATGAAAGAAGTGGAAGCAATGAAGGAAGAGTGGAAAATATTTTTTCAATTATTTTGGACCTTTTTTAAAATGGGGCCTGTCACGTTCGGAGGTGGCTATGCCATGATTCCTTTAATCGAAAAAGAAGTGGTAGAAAAGAGAAAATGGTTAAAAAGTGAAGAAGTTACCGATGTGTTTGCGTTATCTCAGGCTGTACCAGGAGCGGTTGCTATTAATTCCGCAACTTTTATTGGGAAGCGAATAGGCGGGATAAAGGGTGCTATTGCAGCCATGCTTGGTATTTCATTACCGACCTTTTTTATTGTGCTAGCCTTGGGCATTTTATATTTTTTCTTTCAAGATAATTCAAAGGTAGAAGCTGCCTTTCTAGCCATTAGAGCATCTGTTGTCGCCTTAATTGCTTATGCAGCCATCAAAACAGGAAAAACAGCCATTACTGACAAATCAACATTAGGCATCATGATAGTAGGTGTTCCACTTCTCTTCGTCATTCATCCTATATTCGTCATTTTACTTGGTGCTTTAACAGGAATTGTTTGCAGGTTTGTTAAAAGAAAATTGGGATATAACATGAAGTTAGAACAAAAGAACGAGGATTATAAAAATCACCCTGATTATTTCATGGGGGCGGGGATTTAAGAAGGGAGGTGCAAGCGATGATATTATGGGAGCTATTTAGAACATTCTTTGTCATCGGTTTTGTATCGTTCGGAGGCGGCTATGCGATGATCCCCGTAATAGAAGCTGAAGCTTCCCAACACGGATGGATGACAACACAACAATTTACCGATGTTATCGCCATTGCTGGGATGTCTCCCGGTCCAATTGCAACAAATAGTGCTATTCTCGTCGGATATTCTACAGCGGGCATAGCAGGAGCAATCATAGCTACTCTCGGAGTCTTGCTTCCTTCTATTATCCTGGTCCTTGTTGTAGCTACCTTTTTTACTAAACTACAAAACTATTCAATTGTTCAATCGATTTTTTATGGATTAAGACCTATTGTCGCTAGTTTAGTTATCTATGCTGCATTAAGCTTTGCTCTTTCCAACAATTTGATTACGATAAACGTTTCGTGGCATACAGTAAGCTTATTGTTTATCTTTGGGTTATCACTTGTGTTGTTATTGAAGTTCCGTTGGCATCCTATCTATATCATTATTCTTTCTGGGTTAGTGGGGGTTGCTCTTTACTCATAAGAAGAGTAAGGGTACTTCCTCATTAATCCGTATGATATTAGCATTCCCTTCATATGTTTTAAGATAATGATTTGGACAAGGGGATGCTTTTTATGAAAAAGTTAGTTGTTTTACTCTTTTCAAGTGTTTGTATCGGAATTGGTCTAAATATATTTATACTTCCCCTTCATATAATAAATGGAGGGGTATTTGGCATCAGTCTGTTAATTAAATATATTTGGGGTACTCAGGTTGGGCACAGCATTATCATGATCAATACTCCGATATACCTTCTATCTCTTCTATACGATAAGTCCTATTTCATTAATGCGATTCTTGGATTGGTTTTTACTTCAACAATGATTGATTGGCTAACACCACTAAACGGATTATTGCATCTACCAATATTAATCAGTGCAATTCTTGGTGGAATCACAATTGGAATTGGTATTGGCTTCATGATTCGGCTACATATCAGTCCTGGAGGAATCGATTTATTAGCACTGTTAATTTCAAAATCAAAAGCCATTAACCCTGGAATTGTTATGTTTCTTATTGATGTATTCATCATAATTGCCGGAATTATTATATTAAAAGACTTTAAGTTAATTTATTCGATTATCACAATTTCTTGCGTGGGGCTATGTGTTGGAGTACTGAATACTTTTAAGTCCATAAATTTTTATGTGAGATAAAGAAAAGGAGAGTTCATCATGTTAAAAATGATTGGCGCTCCTTTTGTCGTTTTCGTGTGTATCTTTTTGAAAATTAGTATTGATTTATATTGATCGATAGAGTATTATATAAAAACCGGCTTAAGAAGCTCTACTGAAACAAATAATAGATTTGTTAAGCAATAGCCGTAAGAATTATCTCTATATTATTGTTCGCTAATTGTTAAGAAAAAATATTTCAAAAAACAATTGACGAATTAGAAATAAGAGAGTAAAATAAATTCTTGTCAGCAAGACAAACTAGTTCTTTGA
>NZ_CP026095.1:4297500-4517500 GCF_004006295.1 Peribacillus asahii | reverse complement strand
GAATCCCGTAGGGGTCACTATTTTGGAGGATTAGCTCAGCTGGGAGAGCATCTGCCTTACAAGCAGAGGGTCGGCGGTTCGATCCCGTCATCCTCCACCATTTGCATGAGTCATTAGCTCAGTTGGTAGAGCATCTGACTTTTAATCAGAGGGTCGCAGGTTCGAATCCTGCATGACTCACCATCTTAATATGCGCCCGTAGCTCAATTGGATAGAGCGTCTGACTACGGATCAGAAGGTTATGGGTTCGACTCCTTTCGGGCGCGCCATATTTAAATCTAATATCATATGGTCCGGTAGTTCAGCTGGTTAGAATGCCTGCCTGTCACGCAGGAGGTCGCGGGTTCGAGTCCCGTCCGGACCGCCATATGCGGGTGTAGTTTAGTGGTAAAACCTCAGCCTTCCAAGCTGATGATGAGAGTTCGATTCTCTTCACCCGCTCCAAATATGGGCCTATAGCTCAGCTGGTTAGAGCGCACGCCTGATAAGCGTGAGGTCGGTGGTTCGAGTCCACTTAGGCCCACTCATATAGTACTTCTTATTATTCAACAGTAGCTTGTAATAGTGAGACTTTTTAAGACAACAAACACTAGCCCAAATAAGGTTAGTGTTTTTTCTTTTATTTGAAACTATTTTCAATGTTTATCGTATATTTATAAAGTATCTCAATAATCTTAGGGAACTATTTTACTTACATATTAAAACGTTGAAAGGAAGAAACACTATGTTCAAAAAGATTTTAGCCAGCTTAGGAAAAGGAGCTGCTACTGTAGATTTACAGTTTAATCATCAGCAGTATCAAGCAGGGGAAAGTATCCAAGGAGAAGTCGTTATTCAAGGTGGTGAGGTAGAGCAGAAAATCAATCAATTGGCTGTTCGCCTTATGATGAATGTCTCACTGAAGCAAGGTAACGTTTCAAAGGAGATTGCGTATATACCGCTTATGAGCCGCGACCGCATTCAGCCTAAAGAACAAAAGGTAATCCCTTTTCATTATGCACTGCCTACGAATATCCCGGTTTCACGAGGAACGGTTTCCTATCATTTTGATACACACCTAGATATCGAGGGAGGAGTCGATCGTAAAGATGTTGATCATCTCATTGTTCAACCACAAGGGGCACTTCAAGCCATTTTTAATGCAATGGGCCGATTAGGTTTTCGAGAGAAGGCGGATTCAGGTAAAATTGATCAATATGGTCAGGAATTTGCTTTTTTCCCTACTCAGGCATTCTTAGGACAAGTAAGTGAAGTGGAAATGCGCTTTGCTGCTGAACAATCGGGGATTTCTGTTTGGATGGAAGTAGATTGCAAAAACGGCTACAAAGAAGTGGAAGCAAAACGAGAATTTCGCTTAGATTGGACTATTCTTGAAAATGAAGCAGAGCTTGAGAAAGTATTAGGTCAATATATCGCTGAAGCAGTTGAACAGCCATATATTTATACACAGCCTTTTTCTTATGAGGCTAATCGTCATCACGGTATTTCTTCCGCTTTACCCGGCATGATTGGCGGATTAGCTGTTGGTGTGTTAGGAGGTATGTTAGTTGCCGAAGTGATGGATGAGTTTGTTGAGGAAATGTTTGAAGAAGAAGCAGAGGAATTTGAAGAAGCTTTTGATTTCTTCGGCGGCGATGATGGTGAGGAGTCTTAATTAAGTCAATGATATATAGATATATATAAGGCTGTCCCAAAAGTCATGAAAAGTGGCTTTCGGGGCAGCCTTCCTTTTTGCCATTCTTAAAGTGTGTTGAAGGACAAAATCAAGAAAATGAGCCAGGAAAATGTCCTTCATCAGGGTCATGAAGGACAAAACCGAGAAACCGAGCCAGAGAAATGTCCTTCATTAGGGTTATGAAGGCCAAAATCGAGAACTTGAGCTAGTGGAATGTCCTTCATTGGAGTTATGAAGGACAAAACCGAGAAGTTCAACCAGTGAAATGTCCTTCATTAGGGTTATGAAGGACAAAATCGAGAAAACGAGCCAGAGAAATGTCCCTCATCAGGGTTATGAAGGACAAAATCAAGAACTTGAGCTAGTGAAATGTCCTTCATTGGAGTTATGAAGGACAAAATCAAGAACTTGAGCTAGTGAAATGTCCTTCATTGGAGTTATGAAGGACAAAACCGAGAAGTTCAACCAGTGAAATGTCCTTCATTAGGGTCATGAAGAACAAAACCGAGAAAACGAGCCAGAGAAATGTCCCTCAATTTTCAGACCTCCCTTTCCCCCAACATATCATTATCCTTAAAAATCACTCTTCTTCACCTAACATCTTCAATAACTCTTTTAATGCAAAAGAATGATAGGCGCCTTTTTTAGTAATAATCCCGAGCTTCCAAAGGAGAGTGGAGTTTTCTTCAATCGGTATGATTTTGACATTGCTGTTAGTTTGTTTGTCATAAATTAATCTCGGCAATAACGCGATACCAAGTTTTGATGAGACGAGTCCGACGATTAAATCCCACTGTGAGCTTTGATAAGAGATCGTTGGGGTGAATCCATGGTTTTCACATGCTTGGATAACGTGGTCATGTAAAGTAAAGTCCTTCGAAAACAAGATGAATCTTTCGTCTCTTAGTTCACTCAAAGAAATAGACTGTTTATGGGCGAGTGGATGATCTTCGTGAATATATAAAACGAATTCATCTTGAATAAACGGGTAGATATTGAATTTTTTCTCATTGGCTGGCATGACAATGATACCTAGATCGACCTGTCCATCTTCGATAAGCTGGCCAAGCAATTTGGCGCCGAGTTCAGTCAGCTCAAGGGATACTTTTGGATATTTTTGATTGAAGCGACGAGCGATATCAGGGAAAAAAAGTGTGCCAATCAGAGGAGGAATCCCGATTTTAATTGTGCCCGCAGTAATATCCATGAGCTCCTCTAAAAGTACATCTAATTCAGACAATGCTGCCAGTGCTTTTTGCCCCTGCTGGTATACAATCTGCCCTGCATCTGTCAGTCGTAAATGTCTCGTTGAGCGATCAAACAGTTCAACATGAAGTTCCTCCTCTAATTTCTTTATAGCTTTACTTAAAGAAGGTTGCGTTAAGTAGGAATGGGCAGCAGCTTTTGTAAAACTTTTATGATTAGCGACTTCGATAAATGAGTTTATGTCTCGTAATTCCATCATTTTCTCCTATTTATTCTTTATTTTCATATTCCTTATTCCTTTTATGTATTTTACTTATAGAGAATAGAAATGTAAACTGTAAATAAATAAATTATTCTAAATATTCAAAGTGTTGGAGGGGGAGCCAGATGAAAAACAGCAAAGTAATGAATTCCTTCTTGGAAGCGGTTTCAGATATTAAGGATGGTTCAACGATTATTGTGGGCGGTTTTGGTCTTTCAGGTATTCCGGAGTATTCGATTCAGGCTCTTAAAGAGCAAGGAACAAAGGATTTGACAGTTGTTAGTAATAATTGCGGAGTCGATGATTGGGGACTTGGGCTGTTGCTTGCAAATAAGCAAATCAAGAAAATGGTCGCTTCTTATGTCGGAGAAAATAAAATTTTTGAACAGCAGTATTTAAGCGGAGAATTGGAAGTCGAATTGACTCCTCAAGGTACACTTGCAGAGCGAATGCGAGCTGGCGGTGCAGGCATCCCTGGTTTTTATACAGCAACAGGAGTCGGTACACCAATTGAAGAAGGAAAAGAAACGAAGATTTTTGACGGGAAGAAATATCTTTTAGAACGAGGAATTGTAGGGGATTTCGCACTTGTAAAAGCATGGAAAGCAGATAAATTTGGTAACCTCGTGTACCGAAAGACTGCTCGCAACTTTAATCCACTTGCAGCGATGGCCGGAAAAATAACGATTGCAGAAGTAGAGGAAATTGTGGAACCTGGTGAACTAGATCCAGATGAAATCCATACACCAGGCGTTTATGTACAACGTTTATTGCTTGGGTCGAATTATGAAAAACGCATTGAACGACGGACGGTTGCAAAAGCTTAAAATTTTTTGAAGGAATGGAGTGTCTGAATATGAGCGATAAACGTTTGGATATTGTAAAAAGAGCAGTTCAGGAAATTAAAGATGGCATGAATGTTAACTTAGGTATTGGCCTGCCGACACTTATTGCAAATGAAATTCCAGATGATTGCGATGTGTTGCTTCAATCGGAAAATGGTCTACTTGGTATTGGGCCATATCCAGTAGCAGGTGAGGAAGATGCGGATTTAATCAATGCTGGAAAAGAAACCGTGACTGTCGTTCCGGGTTCCTCATTTTTTGACAGCGCAGAGTCGTTTGCTATGATTCGCGGCGGCCATATTGACCTTGCTATTCTTGGGGGAATGGAAGTGTCAGAACAAGGGGATTTGGCGAACTGGATGATTCCTGGGAAAATGGTAAAAGGTATGGGCGGCGCGATGGATCTTGTCAACGGAGCAAAGCGTGTGGTAGTGATTATGGAGCATGTGAATAAACATGGAGAATCAAAAGTGAAAAAGGCATGTACACTTCCATTGACTGGTCAGCAAGTGGTGAACCGATTAATTACTGATTTGGCTGTTTTTGATTTTACTCCTGAAGGGATGGTTCTAGTCGAAACGCAAGGGAATGTTTCTGTTGAAGAAGTAAGAGCAAACACAGAGGCACAGTTTTCTGTAGCTCCTGAGCTTGTAGCAGTAAACTAAAAAAAGGGGATGATTCTATGTCAAGAACGGTAATTGTAGATGGGGCACGAACACCTTTTGGAAAATTTGGCGGTGCACTTTCATCATTAAGTGCATCAGAGCTTGGTGGAATTGCAATGAAAGAAGCACTTAATCGTGCGGGCGTGAAGCCGGAAGAAATCGATGAGGTTATTTTTGGTAATGTCCTGCAGGCCGGGCAGGGGCAAATTCCCTCCCGCCAAGCTGCACGTGCAGCCGGTATTCCGTGGGATGTTAAAACGGAAACAATTAATAAAGTATGTGCCTCAGGTCTTCGCAGTGTGACGCTTGCTGATCAGATTATTCGTTCAGGTGATGAGGAAGTCATTCTCGCCGGTGGCATGGAGTCGATGTCGAACACCCCTTATGCTGTGCCTAAATCCCGTTGGGGCATCCGCATGGGTGATACGCCAATGGTGGATTTGATGATTCATGATGGTTTATCGTGCAGTTTCACTGGTGTACACATGGGGAATTACGGGGACAGCACAGCAACAGAATTCGGGTTGTCACGTGACTTGCAGGATGAGTGGGCTGTCCGAAGTCACAGACTGGCATTTGAGGCAATAGAAGCTGGGAAGCTTGCAGAAGAAATTGTAGCAGTGGAAGTGCCTCAGAAGAAGGGCAATCCGATTATTGTAGAAAAAGATGAAGCTCCGCGTAAGGAAACTACGAAAGATGTATTAGAAAAATTACGTCCAGCCTTTAGTAAAGAGGGCACGATTACAGCAGGTAACGCACCTGGTATTAATGACGGTGCTGCTGCGCTTGTACTCATGAGTGATGAACGTGCTAGAAAAGAAAACAAAGATGTTCTTGCTACAGTAATAGCTCATGCAGAGGTTGCGGTAGAGGCTGGAAACTTCCCGCAAACACCGGGTCTTGTTATAAATAAGCTTTTAAATAAAACAGGAAAAACGGTTGCGGATATTGACTTATTTGAAATTAATGAAGCTTTTGCTGCTGTTGCACTTGTAAGCAATCAAATAGCTGGACTTGATCCGGAAAAAGTAAATGTTAACGGCGGTGCAGTCGCTCTTGGTCATCCAATCGGTGCCAGTGGCGCACGTGTTATTTTAACGCTTGCTTATGAATTGAAGCGCCGAGGCGGCGGTATCGGAATCGCAGCGATTTGTTCTGGCGGCGGTCAAGGGGACGCGATTATGATTGAAGTGCCCGGTAAATAAGCTTGGTTAGACCTCCTTGTCGGGGCAGCGTGAGGAAAACGGAATTCCTCGCGCTGCCCTATTTTGAACTTTCTTTGGCGTTTGTAAAAAAAGGAAATCCCACTCACATTCGCGGGATTTCCTTTTCTTATTATTTCGTTACGTTATGCTCGACCCGGATCTTCTCAAGTAAAGCTTGGCAGCCGTCTGTAACAAGGTTAAACGTTTCTTGGAAATCCCCTGTATAGTAAGGGTCCGGGACATCTTTTTTATGGTCTGTTAAATCGAGCAGGCGGATAATTTTTGGATGGTTAGGTTGGCCTGTCATTTCATAAATGTTCGCAACATTACTTTCATCCATCCCTACAATGTACTCGAATTTCTCAAAGTCTTCTTTTTGCAGTTGGCGTCCGGCAAGGCCTGCTGATGAGATGTTATATTTTTTTAAAATCGTCACCGTGCCTTTATGTGGAGGACTTCCAATATGCCATGAACTTGTGGCCGCTGAATCGACCGTTATTTGGTCGCTTAACTGTTCTTTTTCAAGTAAGTCACGAAAGATTGCTTCAGCCATCGGTGAACGGCAAATGTTTCCGAGGCAAACAAATAAAACGTTAATCATGTAGTAGGCTCCTTTTTATCTGTGATTAGTAGATCTAGATTGTCCAATCGTTCTAATCGCTCCAACACTCGTCTTTTTTTATACAGCATATTAGCGGCTTCGCCAACATCTTGAATCGCTGTTTTGTTCATATACGCTCCGAAAATCATCCCGGCAATCGGAATCATTTGAAAAAGCTTCTTCCAGCCAAAATTATCTCGGTACGTCATAAATACTTCTCGCCATCCTTGTAGTTGGGAGAAGCCTTGCTCTCTTTTTGGAGCGGTCAATTCTTCTAATATCGCTTTCTTTCCTACGACATCGGATGAAGTAAATTGCATGCATTTGACCATAAAGATTCGTTCTTCTTTATCTGTTGGATCATACCCATAAGCGACAGCTACTTCCTGAATCGTCTTCAATGTTAATCCTAGAATAAGCGGAATATCGATAGCTAATGTAAATATCCCGCCAATTCCAGTAGTCGCTCCTTGAATTTGAGCATTTTTCGCTCTTGTCGCGATAAAAGCATTTGCGACTTTATCCATATTCTCAAGAGGGAATGTTTGAACATCTTCTAATGTAAGTTTTCCATCGGAGGATAATAGTTTAGATGCTTTATCTAGCGTAGCATCATTGTTCACTAAATATTGACCGCCAGTGTCGATATAATTCGCAATTTCATCTAGTAAATCGTTTATTTTATTATGAAGAAACTTAGGCGTTACTTTGTCCAGCATCATAAAAGGGATGCGCCCTAGCTTCTCCCAAAAAAACAATCCTTTTTGATCTTTCTCCCATTTTTCAATTGTTTTCAATTCTTCTCGCAATTGGTCTTTATTTTCCATTGGAAACACCTCAGCCGCTTGTGGATATATTTTTTATGTGAATTAATGTAAAATTTTGTATTGAAAGGCTTTTATTTGCCCATTTCATCGTATCATAAGAGATAGGGAAATTCTATTTATAAGGGGGATGTACCAGTATGGGGAATAAGAAGATGTTTAAAGTGGCAATGGCTGCGGCAATCGCCGGAAGTGTGATTACGACGGTTGCTCCGACGCAGTCAGAAGCAGCAGATAGCCTTAGAAGCAAGATTCAATTGGCCAAGTCTACTATGAAAAAACCTTATAACACCTATTTCAAGACGACGACATTAGCTTCCGTAGCAACGGTTGAAAAAGAAATTAAAGCCGCGAAAAAAGTAAAAAAAGAAATCGACGCAGCCATTAAAAAATCTAATTTATCCAATAAACAAAAAGAAGCTCGATACAAAGAAATTAAAGCATACAACAAGTACATCACGCGGGCAGAAGGATATGTCAAAGGCTACAAAGCAGCTGAAAAGGCAAAATTCGCGAATGATAAAGCATTAAAAGCGCTCGAGCAAGCAGTTGTAAATCAAAAACCGAATCAAGTGTTGAAACGATATGAAGCACTTCAAGAAGCTGTAAAAAAAGCCGATAAAGCGATTAAAAATACAGTATACGGTGCCAAAATTGAAGCACTTCTTTCTAACCAATTCACAAAAGTGACGAAACAAGCGCTAGCAGGCGATATAAAAGTATATTATTACTACGCACAAGCAGAGGATTTAATTGAAAAAGGAAAATTGCAAACGGCAGAAAAGCGGATGACAGCCGTTGCTGCCCAGCTTGAAAAAGTCGATAAAACTTCAGTGCTCGGTCAAGCGATTCACCAATATGTACAAGCTGTAAAGGCGAAGTATGATGCAAAGGAAAAGTTCACCTTATCTTTAATGCATACGAACGATACGCATGCTCATCTTGATAATGTCGCGAAACGAGTAACGGCAGTGAAGGAAGTGCGAGCGAGCAAACCAGCTGCTCTGTTAGTCGATGCAGGTGATGTGCTAACGGGAACGTTATATTTTAATGAATTTAAAGGACAAGCTGATCTGCGGTTTATGAACCTAATGAAATACGATGTGATGACATTCGGCAATCATGAATTCGATTTAGGTGCAACGGCTGAGGGGCATGGAGCATTAGCCCAGTTTGTGAAGGGAGCTGAGTTTTCATTTGTCAGCTCCAATGTGAATTTTAGCAAAGACGATAAGCTGAAAGGATTGTTTACGAATGCCATTACGTCTAAGCCGAGGGATGGTCAGATTTATAATGGAATCATTAAAGAAGTAAACGGTGAAAAGGTTGGAATCTTCGGCTTAACGACAGAGGAAACGAAGGCTATTTCGAGTCCTGGAAATGTTGAGTTTGAGAATTATAAGGAAGAAGCGGAAAAAGCCGTTACAGCTTTTGAAAAACGAGGCGTAAATAAAATTGTTGCTGTGACTCATATTGGGTATGATGACAATCCAGCCTACGATAATGACCTTACGTTAGCGACGGAAGTGGATGGCATTGATGTCATTGTTGGCGGGCATAGCCATACACAATTAGATCAACCGGTCGTCGTGAATAAAGATGAAAAAGGGAAAACGAAAGCGCCGACTGTTATTGTTCAGGCCTATCAATATAGTGATTACTTAGGAACGGTTGATGTTCAATTTAATCAGAAGGGGCAAGTGATCGGCCAAGCCGGTCAACTGATTAAACTAGCCGATAAACAAGAAGACCCTGAAGCGGCCGCATTGTTAAAAACATATTCAGCCAAAATAGAAGAAGTGAAAAACACGCCAATCGGAGCAACAGCCGTTCAAGCCCTAGATAATCCTCGTGATTCCGGGGACGATACGAAGCCGAGTGTGCGCAAAAATGAAACGGCACTCGGCAATTTAATTACAGATGGCATGCTGAGTAAAGCGAAAGAGTTTAATAAAGATACAGTGATTGCGTTCCAAAATGGCGGTGGAATCCGCGCTCCGATTGACCAAGGAGAGATTACGTTAGGCGATGTGTTAACCGTACTTCCGTTTGGAAATACGTTAGCAACAGTGAAACTGACAGGAGCAGAGATTATCCAAGCGTTAGAACATAGTGTTAGTCAAGTGCCGAAAGAAAGCGGCGGCTTCTTACATGTATCAGGCTTGAAATTCACGTTTGACAGCAGTAAACCTGCGGGCAGCCGTGTTCAGAAAGTAGAAGTGCTACAAGGCGGTTCGTATTCAGAGTTGCAGTTATCCAGTGAATACGTTGTTGCTACAAATGCCTTTACCGCAAAAGGTGGAGACGGCTTCGCCGTTTTCCAAAAAGCCTATGAACAAGGACGAGTCACCGACATCGGCCTAGCTGACTGGGAGAACTTCAGTGAGTATGTGAGTGGGTTGAAGACGGTTAACCCGCAAATAGAGGGTAGAATCAAAAACGTGTCACAGTGACTTTTCAGAATGTGTATAACATGTGGATAACTCTGTTGATATCTACCCCTAAAAGGAAGATGCATCCGATAATGGATGCATCTTTTGGTGTTTGAAAGTCACAGTGACTTTTCGAGTTGTGGATATCCTGTGGAAAACCTAACACTTTAGGAGTTTTTGTTAATTTTAACCAAAAAAGAAGGAATTGTACCTAGTTTGTCGTATTGATTAACAGATATGTTCTAAAACATTTAATTATTTAACATCGGAGGCGAGTAGTCATGTTTGAACCGTACAAGACAGGTCATTATTATGATGAAATGTTGCAGGAAAATGGTGAGCCAAAAGAGCATTATCGGCAATTTCATTCTGTGCTGCAAAGGTTGTCAGAAGAAGAGTTTAAAGAAAAGCACGAAACAGCACAATCTAGCTTTCTGAGACAGGGTATTACCTTTACCGTCTATGGAGAAGAAGGCGGAACAGAGCGGACAATGCCTTTTGATTGTGTTCCGATTATTATTCCAGCTGATGCTTGGGAGACGATTGAAAAAGGAATGAAACAACGCGTTGAGGCGCTTAATTTATTTTTAGAAGATATTTATCATGATCAACACATACTCAATGATGGCATTATTCCGAGAGAACTTGTAGAACAAAATCCATACTATTATAAGCAGGTAAGCGGCACTCAATTCCCCTTGAAAAACCACATTTTCCTAGCAGGGATTGATTTAATAAGAGATGAACAAGGGACATATCGTGTACTTGAAGATAATTTACGTAATCCTTCGGGCATTTCTTACGTCTTTCAAAATCGATTTGTTATGCGGCAAGTGTATCCGGAGTTTTTCTCGAGACACTCTCTTTGTTCGCTGGAAGATCAAATTACCCATCTTCAATCTGCCCTGCTTTCACATATCCCATCTAATATGAAGAAACATACTGAACCTCGCGCTGTATTGCTAACAGCAGGTATGTACAATTCCGCTTATTATGATCATGTTTTTCTCGCGCAGCAAATGAATATTGCGCTTGTGGAAGGGCGGGATTTGATTGTAAAAGATAACGTTGTCTATATGAAGACGATTCAAGGTTTAAAACGAGTCGACATTATTTATCGTCGAGTTGATGATGATTTCTTGGATCCAAAAGCATTTCGTGAGGACTCTCTGCTCGGTGTTCCAGGTTTAATAGATGCTTATAAACAAGGAAATGTCGCCATTTTAAATGCCGTTGGTAATGGAGTGGCTGATGATAAAGCGATGTATACATATGTTCCTGATATGATTCGTTATTATTTAAAAGAAGAACCGATTATTCAAAACGTCGAAACATATATTTTGAGTGATCCGAAACAGCGGGAGTGGGTGCTTGAGCATTTACATGAGCTTGTTGTAAAAAACGTTGGTGCTTCAGGTGGATACGATATGTTAATTGGGCCGCATGCATCAGAAGAAGAAATTGAAATATTCCGCTCGAAAATTTTAGAAAATCCGAAGCAGTACATCGCCCAACCGACGATTAAGCTATCCAGAGCTCCAGTCTATCAGCAAGGCAATTTTTATCCATGCCATGTGGATTTGCGTGTTTTTGTCATGAAAGGGGAAGAAACGCATGTCTTACCTGGGGGACTTTCACGAGTTGCTTTGAAAAAAGGGTCGCTTGTTGTTAACTCGTCTCAAGGCGGCGGCGGTAAGGACACATGGGTGTTGAAGGAGGTTATGCAGCATGCTTAGTCGCGTAGCAGATGCGTTATATTGGATGGCTAGAAATGGTGAACGAACAGAAAATAATGCTCATATTCTTCAAGTTCAATTGGTGAAAATGTTAGAAGAGTCAGGAAGAGAAAGTGTGAATTATCAAGATTGGCAGACGGTAATCGATATATGCGGCTCGAAATCAGCGTATGAAGAGGATTACGGAGAACTTCGTGTGCACAAGGCCGTTGATTATATTGCATTTTCTAATGGGAATTCGAATGCCCTAACGAATACACTCTCTTATGTTCGAGAAAATGCACGCATGACAAGAGATGTGATTCCAAATGAATTATGGGAAGTATGGAATGACCTATATTTACATTCACAAAGTAAAGGGCCGCATACAGAGTTCTCATTTCAAGACATTCATAGTTTTTTGCAGCATATTAAAACAACGTCCATGACATCGACAGGAATCATTGATTCGATGATGTCCCGAGATTTACCTTATCATTTCATGAAGATTGGGCAGTGGTTGGAGCGAGCTGAAAAGACGGCCCTTATTATGAAAGTAATGCTTCAAAAGGCGAAGCTTTCTGATTGTCATAGTTTTAGTGAATACGATGGACAATTCGCTCTTCGGCTAGTGAATGGGTATCAGGATTATTCAAAGAAATTTCGTCTCAAAGATCCGGCGCTTATCCTGCAATTTCTTATTTCTGACCGGACGTTCCCGCGCTCCATTTACTATTGTATCGAACATGTTAAAGAAGTAATTTGGAAGATTGAAAGTGAGAAGGTGGCACATTACTCCTGGAGAATGTATGCCGCGTTAGATGAATTAATCGCTTCAGTCGAGGACGTTTGTGTTCAACAGCTAAGTTTTGAAGAACTAGAGATGTTTATCGCGGATATACTGAATCAATGTATCGAGTTTGGCAAAATCTTCTCAACGACGTATTATTTAATAGAAGCTGATGCAAGCAGATGAAAGAGTAGAAATGTTAAAAGGTCCTTCTCTCTTAATAATCAGCAATAATTTTTGCATCTAGGGAGTGGATGGACAATGAAATATGAAATTGTACATAAGAATACCTTTTATTATGAAGATGATGTACAGCAAAGTTTAAATACGATTCGCTTAAAGCCGAGAAGTGATGCATGTCAGCGTCTGCTGTCTTATCGTAAAAAAGTAACGCCGACCTCCATGGCGAAGGAACATATCGATATATGGGGGAATTATGTAGAAAGTTTTTTTATTCCAGAGAAGCATCGTATTTTAGAAGTCGAAGCAACATCCGTTGTCAGCATTCAAAAAACACCATTTATTCATCAACTAGACTATTCACCAGAAATGAAATCAATCTTTCATTCAGCATTATTCCACGAACATTATTTACCCTTTTTAAATCGGACCGCTTACACGTATTTGGAACAGCATCAAATCGATGAAGTCGTTCGCGAAGTAGGAGATATAGACAATCCGATTCAATTTGCCCTACAGTTAATGAACTATTTGTTTGAAGTATTCGCATATGATACCGAAGCAACAACCGTGGAGACGAAGGCTGTTGAATCATTGCAGTTAAAACGAGGGGTTTGCCAAGATTACACCCATGTCATGCTGGGGATTCTGCGAGCACGCGGCATTCCTGCGCGATACATGAGCGGCTATTTATATGTTGGCGAGAATTCTAATCTCGTTGGCAGCGCTGCCTCACATGCCTGGGTAGAAATCATGGTCCCCGGTATCGGCTGGGTTGGGCTAGATCCAACCAACAACGTAGAAGCCATCGACAACCACATTTGCCTATCCGTCGGCCGCGATTACTCAGATGTCAGCCCGCTTCAAGGCGTCTATCATGGCGGGAACCATACGCTTGAGGTGGAGGTAGAAGTATCTAAGTCACACACCTAAAGTCGCCACCCCTAAAGTCACTCTAAAGTCACAGTGACTTTTCAAATTGTGGATATCTTGTGGATAAATTTGTTAACAAGTCCACCAAAGTATAGAGTAACAAAAAATGCATCCAATACTATTGGATGCATTTTTTTATGGCTGAGTCACAGTGACTTTCTAGAATGTGAATATTCTGTGAATAAAAGTTTTAGAATATTAGAAATATATTCTTTATAAAATATATTTAACCAGTATAGATATATATCGGAATAATTTTTTTAATTTTTTGGGTGTGGGTCTTAGGTCTAATATCACAATGTAGTTTCATATAAATGGGTTAGTTGGAAATGTTGGTATATAAGTAGTTGAGCTATCGTGACTATTGTAGCTGTTAATGTTAAAAAGATTACAAAACTAGTGAAACTTAACTCCTATTATGTAATGATTGTTATATTAATCTTTATATTGAGATAAAATTGATGTATGATAATTGCAGGGGAAAGAGACTAGAAAAAGTACCCTATATTGTAATATTAATGATAGTTTCTGTGAAAAAAGTAGCTTTTAAAGTCTGATAGGACCAGAAACTTGTAATAAGATAGGACTCTTATTCTATAGACGATAGAATGAGTAAGAGTTAATTTGAGGGGAGTATATTCTACTATGAGTAAAAAGAAAGCAATTAAAATCGCAACAGCATCGGCAATCGCTTTAACAGGAGCAGTAGCAGTGGCACAACCACAAGCAGACGCTGCAACAAACTCTGTTGATAAAGCGATCACAAAAGCTACAACACAAGTAAACAAAGCGTTTAACTTGTACTACAACACTGCTAAGAAAAGCAACAAACTTCCTAGCGGTTCTGCAATCAGAAAAGAAGTTAAGTTAGCTGAGCAATACTATGCAGCTGCACAAAAAGAAATCGCTGCAAAAGGTGGAAGCAAAAAAGCTGCTTACACTAAAAAATTAGAAGCAAGCAAAACTTCTTTAAACCGTGCGAAAAACTACGTTGCAGCAGTTAGCGTAACATTAAAAGCTTCAAGAACAGCTCTAGATTCAGCAATCGAATCTGGTACACAAAGCAAAGTTCTAGCAGCACAAACTGCATTAGACAAAAAAATTGCTGAGTTCGAAAAAGCGGTTGCAAAAGTATTCGGCCCAGATACTCGCCGTTTATTAACAAAAACTTACACAACTCCAGCTAAAGCAGAATCTGCTGCTGTAGATACTGAAATGAAAGTTTATACTGCTTATAAAGAAATCGAAAGCAAAAAATTAATCACAACAGATCTTGAAAAAGCTGGCGAAAAAATCGAAAGCGTTAAAGCTGACGTTGAAAAGTTAAAAGCTAAAGATACTAAATTAGCTAAAAACATCTTAAAAGCTGTTGAGAAAAACAACGCTAAATATGAAGGGGCACAAGGTTTTAAAGTTTTAAAAGTAAGTGCGATTAACGCAACTCAAGTTGAAGTGAAATTCAACAAAGCTGTAGATGCAGGGACAGTATTTGCAGATGGGAAAAGTGGAGCGTTTAAAACTGGTGCAACAGTTACTTTAACTTCTTTAGATGCAAAAGTATCAGGAGCTTTAACTGGTGAACTAAGCAAAGATGGCAAAACTTTAACAATCACTGCTGCAAATGAACTTTCAAAACGTTATGATTTAGTAATTGATGGCATCAAAGAAGTGAACGGAAAAGCATTAGTTAAATATGAAGAAACAATTAAAATTGAAGCAGATACTAAAGCTCCAACAATCGCTGGAACTGAACAAATTTCTGCAAACTTAGTTAAAATTAAATTCTCTGAGCCGGTACAAGCACATACTACTGCAACACTTAAATATGCTGATGGAAAAGCTGTTTCAAATGCATCAGTTAGCGTAGCTGAAGGAGCTACTGAAGTAGTAGTTGACTTATCAGATGCGGCTGTTGAAGTTAACAAGCCAATCACAGTTACTTTCATCGGTCTTAAAGATAAAGCTGGTAACCTTGTAACGCCAAACCCAGCTACAGTAGAAATCACTAAACAACAAGCTGATGGTGTTAAACCTGCAGTTGAATCTCTAACACAAACTGGTGTTAAAACTTTCAATGTTAAGTTCTCTAAAGATTTAGCAGCAGCGCCTACAGTTACTGTTTCTAATTACGATGTAGATTCAGTAGAAAAAGTTTCTGGTAACGAGTACAAAGTTACTGTGAAAACAAACCTTAACGGTGTTCAAAACGTAACTGTAGCTAGCTACAAAGATTTATCTAACCAAGCTGGTGAATCAGTAACTAAAGTCGTTACATTTACTGAAGATACAGCTGCTCCAAAAGCAACGAGTGCAACAGTAGTTGTAGGTTCTGACAACGCTGAATACCTTGAAGTTACTTATGATAAAGATGTTACAGAAGGTAAACTTGCAATCTCTGGTTCATATGTAAAAGATCATGTGACAACATCAGTAGCAACTGTTAACGCAGACGCTAAATATGCTTCAAAGGACAGCAAAAAAGTACTTCGCGTAGCATTATCAACTTTTGCAGCTGAGAAAGGTGCAGCTTATAAAGTTGACGTTGTTCCAGCAACTACAGGTGGTGTAGCAAGTCTTTCTGGAGTAGCTCCTGAAAAAGCTTCAGCTTCATTTACACGTGGTGAAGATGGTGCACAATCTAACACTAATAAATTAGCAGCTCCTGCACTTGCAGTAGTAGATAACAATACACTTACTGTAACATTTACTGGAGCAGTTGATGGTGCATCTGCAACAAACGCAGCTAACTATAAAGTTGACGGTGCTGTAGTTGAATCAGCAACATTAGCAGCTATTGCAGACGGTAAACAAGTAGTTACTTTGAAACTTAAAGCTAACTCAAATACATTTACAGGTGTTCGTAACATCACTGTTGAGAATGTAAAAGCTCTTGGTTCTACAGTAACTATGGATAAATTCGTTCAAAACGATCTATCTCTTAAAGAGAACGTTGCGCCTACAGTAACTTCTGCTAAACTTACAGCTAACAATACAATTACTTTAACTTACTCTGAAGCAGTAGTAACAACTGGTGCGAAAGAAGATTTTGAAGTTCTATATGGTGGTAAATCACTAGCTACTAAAGTTGAACGTAACGCTACAACTACAATTTCTATCCCTGCTGTTACAGCAGAACAATTAGCTCAAGGCTTATCATTAAAAGCTCTTGAAACTTTAGATATTGAAGATGCAGCTGGAAACAAACTTTCAGTACCAGCAAACATTACTGTAGCTCAGTAAGATTTGTGTCACAATGACTTTTCAACTTGTGGATATTCTATAGATAAACACAGCTGGAAAGGGGAGGGTCTATCATTTTTCAAAATGGTAGGCTCTCTTTTTTGGGTTTTCATAGATTAATTATGTCACAGTGACTTTTCAAAATGTGGATATCCTGTGGACAACCCCAACAAAAAAGGAGAATCCCTCATTTTCTTTAAAATGGTGGATTCTCCTTTTATTTTTCAAAAATCTCCCTAATTCTGATGGGCTTTTCGTGTTAAAATGGATAAGGTGTTCTTATTTTACGATATGTTATCTGTTAATAGCAGAAAAAATGAAACAATATCAACATCGAACTCATTCAAATCAGTGGGAATTTGAGGAGATTTAATCGATGAAAATGGATTAAATTGGTGTTTGTGATGAAGTGATCAAATCCTTCAATGGTGGGATTTTCTTTTGGGAGGGGTTAATGACATAGACTAAGAGTAGTGGTAATACTTTCTCATATAAAAAATCTAAATTTAGAAAAAATCTCAAAAAATGTATGCTATAATAATGTGTAGTTTTTGTCGAGAAATAATATATCTTGGAGGAAATGATGGAAGAGACGATTAGTTTACGAGAATTGTTTGAAACGTTAAAAAAACGACTGTCTTTAATTCTAGTTATCACCTTACTAGCTGCAGCGGTTAGTGGCGCAATTAGTTATTTTGTACTAAAGCCTGTTTATAAATCATCATCACAAATTTTAGTAAGCCAATCAGCGGCGGGCTCGTTAGCTTCGATTGCAGGCATTTCTTTAGATGATGACGCGAAATATATCGAAACGTACAATGTTATTTTAAAAAGTCCTTATATATTGGATCAAGTAATTAAAGAGTTGAAGATGGATACAACTCCTGAACAGCTAAATGGTAGTGTGAGCGTTACCCAAGAAGGTGCATCACAAGTCGTGACGATTAGTGTGACGAATAATGACCCAGCGGAAGCGGTACGTATTGCGAATGAAATTGCAGAAGTGTTCCAAAGAGAAATTGCACAATTAATGCGCATTGATAATATTACTATCCTTTCAGAAGCAGAATTAGCGGAGAATCCAGCTCCTGTAAAACCAGAGCCACTATTAAATATTGCGATTGCGATTGTCGTTGGATTAATGGCCGGAGTAGGGCTAGCTTTTCTACTTGAGTATTTGGATAACACAATTAAGTCTGAACAAGATATTGAAAAGCTGTTAGAGCTTCCTGTCTTAGGTGTTGTTACAAAGATTACCCCGAATGAGGAAACGGAATCTTCTTCAGTTTCAGTACAAAAGAAAGCAATATAAACTTGAGGTGAACATGCTAATGTTTGGTAAAAAAAAGAAAAACGAGCAACCTTTAAATCGGACGCTGATTACACATACGGATCCACGTTCGCCTATAGCTGAGCAATACAAAACGATTCGTACGAACATCGAGTTTTCTTCGGTGAGTGAATCGATTCGTTCTATAGTCGTTACATCATCAGGACCAGCAGAAGGAAAGTCAACGACTGTCTCAAATTTAGCCGTTGTCTTTGCGCAGCAAGGAAAAAAAGTATTGCTCATTGATGCCGATTTGAGAAAGCCGACTGCTCATTATACGTTTAGAAAAGACAATAGAGTGGGCTTAACGAATGTACTGACAAAACAAATGGAACTAAGCAAGGTTGTCTCTAGAACGGATATCGAAAATCTATATCTTTTAACAAGCGGCCCAATCCCGCCGAATCCAGCAGAATTGTTAGGTTCAAAGGCAATGGGCGAATTACTGGATGGTGCTTTTCAATCTTTCGATATGGTGTTATTCGATACGCCGCCAGTGCTAGCGGTGACAGATGCACCCATTCTAGCTAGTAAATGCGATGGTACGATTCTAGTTGTTCATAGTAATCAGACGGCTACCGAAGCTGCTAAAAAAGCGAAGGAGCTACTTATGGCAGCTCAAGCTAAAATTATTGGAAGTGTATTAAATGATAAACAGCAAAAAGAGAGTCATTATTACTATTACTATGGTAAGTAATTAATAAAAAAGTTACAAAAACATGACATAAAAACCTTTTTTTGTTTAGTTGATAGGTCTATAATAATGGTTATATATGGATAAAAAGGTCAGAGATACAATTTTAATACAAAAGGAGGATTTGCGATGATTGATATACATAGTCATATTTTGCCAGGTATCGATGATGGAGCTATGGATGAACAAGCAAGTATAGCAATGGCGAAACAAGCTGTAGCAGAAGGGGTTCATACAATTATCGCAACTCCCCATCATAAAAACGGGCAGTTTGAAAACAAGAAAGAATTTATTTTACAGCAAGTAAAGAAATTAAATGAGATTCTTTCAATAGAATCGATTCCTCTTACCGTACTTCCTGGACAAGAACTGCGAATTAATGGGGATGTTCTCGCTGACTATGAAGCAGGGGAAATTCTCACTCTTAATGGAACACAATACTTATTTATTGAATTTTCCTCAGGACATGTTCCACGCTATGCTGAGCAACTATTGTATGACATTCAATTAAAGGGGCTTACGCCGATTATTGTTCATCCAGAACGAAATCAAGAGCTTATTACAAATCCTGATCTGTTATATCAATTTGTCGAAAAGGGTGCGCTAACACAAGTAACAGCGGCGAGTATTACAGGAGGATTTGGGAAGAAAATTAAGAAGTTTTCGCATCAATTAATAGAAGCTAATTTAACCCACTTCATCGCCTCAGATGCTCACAACATCACAAGCAGAAGTTGCAACATGCAAGGAGCTTACAGTGAAATTGAAAAGGAGTTCGGCAAAAGCAGCGTCTGTTTGTTTATGGAGAATGCTGAGCTATTAGTAGAAGGAAAGCTAGTGTATAAGGAAATGCCGCAGAGGATAAAAACGAAGAAATTTTTAGGTTTATTCTAAAAAAACTTCATATCTTGTCAGAAACATTGACCGGTGAAGCTTCCTAACCGTTATCAACGGAAGCACTCGATCATACTGTGGGTGGCCTATATTCGCACACCTTAGACGCTTGTCGTCAGGAGTATGGTGTGAGGGTGGGTTAGATGCCCAAATTTATTATGTTAATTAAACTATATATTTATATTATCGTCCAATATATATAACTTTTAATAGATTTATTGAAAAAAATCCGATTTTTTTAGATGGTTAATGGGGATATATGTGTTTAACGTATTTTATCATTAACTATTTAACTTTATAAGGATTAATATCCGGGAAATAAAGGGGGAGAAGTAACTGTATGTTGTAATTTGGGTCTGAGCTGTATCAGGAGAGGAAACTTATCGTTAAGGAATTACTAATCCCAATGCTTATAATGGCCAGCGCTATCAAGCGAGTAATTTCGTCGAAGGCTTCACCTAATCTCATAATCATTAGGGAGATACATATTAACACCTGGAATTTTCATGTTCTTAGAACAACAAGAAACAGGTGCAGGTGAAGTACTTCGATTGATAAATGCAATTCTAAAAAATTAAGTTTAGTCAAATCATGAAACATATTTTATGTCAAGGAGGGATCGCAATTGGTTTATAAAAGACGGGTTCCGTTATTAGTTCTGTTGGACTCCATCATCGTGTTATTTGCAATATTTATTGGATACTTTATTTTAAATCCCTATATGAATGTGTATACGATTCCTATGCTATGGGTAAGCTCAATATCCTTACTTATAAGCCATCATGTATTTGCGACTATTTATCGTCTTTATCAAAAAGCATGGGAGTATGCAAGTGTTGGGGAATTAACAGCGATTGTGAAGGCTATTACGTTTTCGATTACGGTGACAGCGATTGTTCAACTTATCGTGACTCAGGATATTTATTTTCGGGTGTTAGGAATTACATGGATGTTGCATGTTATTTTAATTGGTGGTTCCCGGTTTTCATGGAGAGTTTTCCGAGACCGGCTTATTGCACCGAACCCCGATAAGAAACGGACACTAATTGTTGGAGCAGGTTCAGCTGGAACAATGGTGGCAAGACAACTTCTGAGAAATACAGATGCGGACCTTTATCCGGTTGCCTTTGTAGATGATGACCCTAAAAAATATAAACTGGACATCTATGGAATCGAAGTACAAGGAACTAGTAAGGATATTCTACGAATTGTAGAAGAATCAAACATCGAAAATATTGTCATTGCAATTCCGTCATTACAAAAACAAGAGATGAAAAAAATCTATGAGGAATGTGCAAAAACAAAAGCGAAGACGAAGATTATGCCATTAATAGAGGACCTTGTAACTGGGAAAATTTCTGTTAATCAAATGAGAGATGTTCAAGTAGAAGATTTACTTGGTCGAGAACCAGTGGAATTAGATATGAGCATGATTTCAAAAAAACTAACAGGAAAAACGGTACTCGTTACAGGTGCTGGCGGATCTATTGGTTCGGAAATATGCAGACAAATATCTAAATTCCAACCAGAAACATTACTTCTTTTAGGTCATGGTGAAAATAGTATTTACACAATTGATATGGAATTAAGAAAAAAATATGCCGATGAATTTGAAATCATCCCGATTATTGCAGATGTTCAAGATCGGGGCCGAATCTTTGATATCATAAATCAATATCGGCCAGATGTTGTATATCATGCTGCTGCTCATAAGCATGTTCCGTTAATGGAGTATAACCCGATAGAAGCGGTTAAGAATAATATTTTTGGTACGAGAAACGTAGCGGAGGCTGCTGATACGTTTGGAGTGAAAAGCTTTGTTCTTGTTTCAACCGATAAAGCCGTCAATCCCCCAAATGTGATGGGTGCGACAAAACGTTTTGCAGAAATGATTATTCAAAATCTAGCAAAGGAAAGTAAGACAACGTTTGTTGCTGTACGCTTCGGAAATGTACTTGGAAGTCGTGGAAGTGTTATTCCTCTATTTAAAAAGCAAATTCAAGCAGGTGGTCCAGTCACGGTTACTCATCCAGAAATGACAAGATATTTCATGACAATCCCTGAAGCTTCACGACTCGTTATTCAAGCCGGTGCTTTGGCCCGGGGAGGGGAAGTGTTTGTTCTTGACATGGGAGATCCCGTTAAGATTGTGGATTTGGCCCAAAATCTCATCACTCTTTCAGGATATACGGAAGAAGAAATTGGCGTTCAATTCTCTGGCATAAGACCTGGAGAGAAGTTATTTGAAGAGTTATTGAATGAAAATGAAGTTCAGGCAAAGCAAGTGTTTCCTAAGATTCATATCGGAAAGGCAGAGCCGATGGAGAAGGAAGCGTTATATTCTATGATTGAGACTTTGCCTTATAAGGATGTAGTAGAGTTGAAGGACATATTGGTCGGGGTTGCTAATACGAAGTTTAGTGGGCAGAAGCAAATAGTAGGATCTTGATTTAAAAAGTTAATGGATGAATTCAAAGCAACATGACTTAATTATTGCTTCCGTTAATTATTTTACAGATGTTATAAAAAAACAATGAAATAGAAAAAAATATTTTAGTTCGTGTTTACATGATTAATCTTATTATTATGGATTAGGTGGATTTGTACTAGTGACTCATCCGGAAATGATGAGATATTTCATGACGATACCAGAAGCATCACGACTTGTCATTCAAGCTGATCCCCTTACATGAGGTGAAGAAATCTTTGTATTGAATATGGGAGAGCCTATTAAAATTTTCAATTTAGTGACGAGCCTTATTCAGTTATCGGGCTATAGAACTGAGAAAATTGGAATTAAATTCTCAGCACTTCCACCTGGGAGGGAAAATGTTCGAGGATTTGCTTAATGAAAACAAAATTCATTCAAGTGAGTTATTTCCGAAAATTCACATTAGGAAGACTAGTAAGGTGGAAGGTGATACTATTTAGCTGTTTGTCCAAAATATATCTGAAAAAGATAGTAATCTAATAAGAGAACAGTTGATTGAGATTGCGAATACGAAAGAGAATCTAAAGACTGTGATAAAAGAAGCTACGTGGGTATAAGTAAGTATTGAAAATATTATTTCTTAATTTCAAAACTTGGGGATTTGGAGTTGTTTAAAAGTTATATTAGATTAAGCGTAAGTAGATTTAACTCACTCCAAATCACAAAAAATTAAATAAAAGGATTATATTCAATGAGGGGAAATTTTAAAAAGATATATGTGAACAATCAAAAAAAATTCAGTAAATTTTCTTGGTTGTTTTTTGGAAATGTTATTTATGCATTAAGCCAATATGTATTATTAATTACCATAGCCAAATTAGGTCAAATTGAAATGGTTGGCCAGTATGGTCTAGCTCTAGCATTAACTGCACCATTGCTTATGTTTTCAAATATGAATTTACGTTCAATATGGATTTCTGAGAGAAAAATGAAATTCGATGATTTTGTAGGTTCTAGAATAATAATTAATAGTTCTTTATTAGGCTTTTTTTTAATATTAGTTTTTTTTCTGGATTACAATGAAAAGACAAAAACAATTATATTATTAGTTTTTTGTCTTAAAATAATAGAATCGTTTAGTGATATATATTATGCCCAGCTCCAGAAACAACAAATGTTGGAGTCTATCGGCAAATCATTGATTTTAAAAAGCATAATATCAGTTGCTTTATTTTCTTTGTCAATGATTGTTTGGGGGAATCTAATTTTAGCCCTGTTAATCCAAATTTTTGGTTTTATTGTCTTATTCTATATTTATGAATATAGAATAGTAAATATTAATTTAAATTTTAAACTTTTTTTAAAAAAGAAAAACTTTAAATTAATAATTGTAAAAGGATTTCCGCTAGGTGTTGCAGGATTGTTAATTTCGCTCAATGTAAATATACCAAGATTTTTTATTGAAAAATTTCTTGATATATCGTTATTGGGATATTTTATAGCCATTAGTTACCTATTACAGTCTTTAAATACGTTTATCGCATCGCTCTCTCAGTTTTTTTTACCACTATTATCAAGAAAATATGATGAAGACCTTTCAATCTTTAAAGATATTTGTTGGAAAATAATAATATTTATGGTTGGATTTTCAATAATAATGATTTCTATTTTTTGGTTTTTAGGAGAAGAGATATTATTAGTTGTTTACGATAAAAGTTATATGGATTATAAAAATATATTAATTTTATTATCTATAGCATTTTCATTTAATTTTTTAAGTACAATGTTAGAAACTATATTAAATTCAATGAGGAAATATGTGATTCAATCCAAAAATGTATTTATTTCTTTTGTCTGTGTTACTATCTTTTCATTATTCCTTTTACCTTCATTAGGATTAGAAGGAGCCGCTTATGCTATTATTATTTCAGCAGTATTAAGGATGAGTGTTAACTTTGTAGTATTTGTAAGAACAATAAAGTTAAGTAATATTTAAGTAGAAGAAAAAGGTACCACAGGTCTATTAGAAACTTTACAATCTCGTTCTAAAAAGCGTCAACATAAAGATAAGGAAGGCGCGAAATCAGTGTCGTTATCGAGGAGACTGTCAATATATATGTTAATTCTAGGAAGTATATTAGTAATTAAGGATTCTTAGCACTAAAATAAATATAAAAAGGTTGGTTGCTTAAATTGGATAACTATTTGTTGGTTCCGGGAAATACAGATTTAAATAGGGGAGATCAAGCGCTAATTTGGGAATCTATAAGAATTATTAAAGAAATTGATTCAGAAGCCGACTTTGCGCTTCTTAGCACAGGGGAGACTGAGGAGGAAAAGTATTTACAATCATATCAAACCAAAGAGATGGGATATAAATTTTTTAATCCTTTAGTAAATCACCCAGGACGCGGAGAAAAAGAAAAAAACAAACAATATTATTCTAAAGTACAATATATTAAATGGGGAGTAAGAGCAATTAAAGATTTAATTCCCAGAGTTTTAATTTTGCCAAATATCAAATTATTAAATAAAATTGGCTTTAAATTTTTATCGGAAGATTTTACAGAAACATATAGCATTTTAAAAAATTCAAAGGCTGTAATATTTAAAGGTGGAGGTTTCATTCATAGCTATGGTGCTGTTACTGATTCTTATGTAATGTTTTATTTTTTATACTATGCTATGCTTGCAAAAAAGTTTAATATTAAGGTTATTTTTATGCCTAATTCATTTGGTCCTTTTAGAAATAAGTTAGCTACAATTTTAATAAAAAAAGTATTACAAAATGTTGAACTAATTACTGTTAGGGAAAAAATTTCTCAGAGTGCACTTAGTCATGTGATACAAAAACGGCCGCCTTTCTACCCTGACTTGGGTTTTTTTATGCCTTCAGATGAAAGTTTTGACGCAAAGGGTTATTTAAAAAAACTAAAGGTTCCTTTTGATAAAATAAAAGTTGGTATAACTGTAAGACCTTATAGGTTCGACGGACATCCTAATCCGGAGGAGGCATATGCTAAGTATATAAAAAGTTTCACAGAATTTATTGAATATCTCATTGCTAAGCATTATCATCCAGTTTTAATAGCGCAAACCATGGGACCGAGTTATAATGAAGATGATAATGAAGCGATTAAATTAATTGTTTCGAAGCTTAAGGAAAAACATATAAGTGTGATTTCTGATGGAAGTCTTAATGCTAAAAAAATAAAAAAAATATATAGTTGTATGAACTATGTAGTCGGAACACGTTTTCATTCAGTTATTTTCTCATTATCGTCTAATGTACCTTCTATAGCAATTTCATATGGAGGGAATAAAGGTAAAGGAATAATGGAAGAGATGGGTTTGTCTGAATTTGAAATACCTATAGAAGATTTAAGTGAACATTCTTTAATAGAAACGTTTAAATCAATGGAATTAAATAAAGATAGCTATATTAGTCAAATAGAAAGAAAAATGAAAGAGTATTTAGTTGCAAGAGAGGAATTGAAAAAGGAAATAAGAAGGGTGTTAAAGTAATGTTATGAAAGGTTAATGTTAGAAATTCCAATTATTTTAGATAGGAAAATGATTGGGGATATTGAAAAAATTGGAGAATGAATATCTATACAAGATAAGAAAGTTAATATAATTTAAGGGGCTTCACTGAAATATATATTGTCCTTAGTAAATTCCTTTGTCTATAATAATTTGGATTGTATGTATGAAGTTGTTTTTTATGTCAAGAACAGAATTTGATATTGAACCTAATTTATTAGTATTAAAAAAATATCTTGTGATTCTTATAATATCGAGGACGTATAAATGAACAGAAATATAAGTTTACTTGCCTTTTTTACTATTGTATATTGTTTTGTTTATTTTGTATTATCTAGCATCGTTTATTTTATTAGCTTGTCTCAAGGTTATGGCGGACTAGCTCTTCCACTATTTGGTGGAGGGGATGACGGTAAAAGATATGCTCAAGAGGCCATCAATGTCGCAAAAGATTTGCCAGCTACGCTAACGTCCATTCATGCACTTGTTTTAGGATATGTTTTAAAGATTTTCCATTCGGAAAATCTTTTTTTATTGAAGGCTTTTAACTATTTGGGTAATGTATTGTTGGCACTTGTCTCTTTAGTCATATTGAAAAGGACGGTAAAGGCACCTAAGGTATATAATGTGTCAGCATTTGTTTTATTGTTACTATTAATTTGTTATCCTAGCTTATTATTAAATTCGAGTATGTCAATTATTCGGGATGCTTGGATTTGTCTATATTACCTTTTAGCAATTTTATTCTTCTCAAATATATTTATGAAGGGTAATCATAAAAGTATTTTATTGAACATCGTATTTCTAATTATTGTAGTATATCTCTTATTTGGATATCGTGAGTATGCGCTACTAAGTTGTATAATGGGTTCCCTTCTTTATTTATTTTTCTTGAAATCAAAGAAACCCAAGCGCAGTAATAAAAAAATAATTCTTTTTTCTCTGATTTTATTTGCTATTGTATACACATCATTACGTTCTTATACTATACCAATTGTTAATATGTCTTTGCAGGATGCCTTAATGTATCGACAATCTGGTATAGAATTATTTACTGGTGGAAGCCAAATGAATATTTCTCTTGATCAGTCTAATGTTGTTTTGTTTTTAATTAATTACGTTTATAGCATTATTAGTAATGCTTTTGGGCCGTTTCCATGGCAAATCACGGGTGTTTCAACCTTACTTATTTTCTTGACAGAAAGTTTATTCTTTTCGTTTGTTTTTATATTTCTGTATAAAAGAAAGCATATTTTTTCAAAAATGGATTTATTATTGATTACCCATTCAATTGTCTGGTTCATGTTGATTGGCATTACGAATGATAATATAGGAACTGCTGCTCGCTTAAGAATGGTGGGATGGATTCCGGCATTAATTGTATTTGCAAAATATTTTGGTTTATATTTGATATCTAAAAGAACTGAGAAAAAAGTAAATGAGGAAAAAGAAAGTGGGATATTATGAAAGTATTATTTGTAGCTTCTGTTTTTTATCATCTAACCACCTTTCATGTCCCTTACATGAGGCTACTCCAAAGCAAGGGATATGAAGTATGGGCAGCAGCGGATGGAAATTCGGAATTAAAAGCATTGTTAGAAGAAAAAGGAGTTCGATGTATAAATGTCGCATTTTCGAGGAGTCCTTTGTCTGCATCTAATTTTAAAGCATATCAGCAAATGAAACAGTTACTTCGTGAACAGGAGTTTGAACTTGTTCATGTACATACACCAGTTGCTGCGTTTTTGACGAGATTGGCGTTTAGTGGGCAGAAGAAAGGTAAAATTCTTTATACGGCTCATGGCTTTCATTTTTATGAAGGAGCACCGAAAAAGAATTGGTACATTTTCTATAATGCTGAAAAGATGGCCCGAAAATGGACGGATGGCTTGATTGTAATGAACAGTGAAGATCATCGTAATGCAATGAAGTTGGGCTTTCGAAAAGATGAGGTCTTTTATGTACATGGTGTCGGAGTTGATATTCCTAATTATTCGAAAAGTGATTCTGAAATAGAGCGTATAAAAAAAGAACTAGATATTAAGCCAGATAGTCTTATCATTTCATTTGTAGCAGAATTGAATGACAATAAAAATCATCAATTTTTACTTCGAAATTGGAAAGTAATTGTTGAGGAGTGTCCGAGGGCAGTATTATTACTGATTGGTACAGGTGATAAAGAGGCCGAATGGCGTCAGTATATAGAGGATAATAAATTATTGAACGTAAAGGTGCTTGGTTATCGAAATGATGTGCCAGAGATATTGAAGGTGACGGATATTGTGACGTTATTATCAAAGCGAGAGGGGTTGCCGAAAAGTATTATGGAGGCAATGGCATATAAGATTCCATGTATAGTAACAGATACAAGAGGATTGCGCGATCTAATTAACGATGGAGAGAATGGTTTTGTTGTACCCCATGAAGATGACGTCCGTATTCAGCAAGCATTTATTGATATGTTACAAGATGTTAAACTAAGACAATCAATGGGGGAACGGGGTTATGAACTTGTCCAACCATATGCGATTGACCGGGTGTTGAAAGAATATGAGTTAATTTATAGGAAATATTTGAACTTCAACTCTATAGAAAAGGAGTGAGAGAGATGTCTATATTGGTGACTGGAGGAGCCGGCTTCATTGGAAGTCATACAGCTCTTTTGTTGTTGGAAGCGGGTTATGAAGTCGTCGTTGTCGATAATTTTTCTAACAGTAAGCCGGAAGTGATAAGTAGAATGGAGTCATTAGCAGGTCAGAAGATTCCTTTGTATGAAGTTGATTTACGTGATGAGATAGGGTTGTCGACCGTTTTCGAGAACCATCAAATAGAAGCAGTTATTCATTTTGCTGGGCTAAAAGCTGTCGGAGAATCGGTTTCGAATCCTCTATATTATTATGAAAATAATATAGGAGGTACGATTACGCTGTGTCAAGTAATGGAGAAGTATAATGTGCATAAGATGGTATTTAGTTCATCTGCTACTGTTTATGGAAAACCAGATCAAGTGCCAGTTGCGGAAAATGTACCACTTCGTTCAACGAATCCGTATGGAAGGACGAAATTGATGATTGAGGAGATATTACGAGATGTTTATATATCTAATCCAGATTGGAGTATTGCGCTGCTTCGTTACTTTAATCCATTAGGTGCTCATGAAAGTGGTAAAATTGGTGAAGACCCGAATGGAATCCCGAATAACTTAATGCCATATATTACACAAGTGGCAATTGGAAAACGTGATGAGTTACTTGTATATGGTGGAGATTATGAAACTCCGGACGGTACAGGAATTCGTGATTATATACATGTTACTGATCTTGCAATGGGACATTTGAAAGCATTGCAAAGAGTTAAGAATGTAACAGGTGTAGAGGCTTATAATCTGGGTACAGGGACAGGATATAGTGTATTGGACGTTGTACGTGAATTTGAAAAAGTGACAGGTGTTAAAATTCCGTATCAAATTGTTGAACGTCGCCCAGGTGATATTGCGGAATGTTATGCGAATCCAAATAAGGCGGAGCGTGAACTAGGATGGAAAGCAGATAAGACACTCGCTGATATGTGTCGTGATGCTTGGAAGTGGCAGAAGGTTAATCCGGAGGGATATTCAGAAAGTCTACAGAAAAAATTTGATAGTAGTATTAAAAATTGAAAATCTTAATGTGTATAAAACTAATGAAGTTAATTGATAAAAGCGGGTGTTTAAATGAAACGAATCTTTGATTTTGTGTGTTCATTGATGGGACTGATTATGTTGTCACCAGTTATTCTGGTTACTGCCTGCCTAATTTGCTTAAAACTCGGTTCACCTGTTATTTTTAAACAACAACGCCCAGGTTTGCAGGGCAAGCCTTTTTTTGTGTATAAATTTAGAACTATGACGGATGAGAGAGATGAAGATGGGGAACTACTGCCTGATCATGTTCGCTTGACATCATTTGGAAAGTTGTTGCGCAAACTTAGTTTAGATGAGTTACCACAGCTGTTTAATGTATTAAAAGGTGATATTAGCTTAGTCGGTCCTCGTCCTTTGCTGATGGAGTATTTGGACTTGTATACTCCAGAACAAGCACGTCGCCATGAAGTTCGTCCTGGTATAACAGGCTGGGCGCAGGTGAATGGTCGGAATGCAATTTCGTGGGAAGAGAAGTTTAATTTGGATGTATGGTATGTGGAGAACCGCTCTTTTTGGTTAGATATAAAGATTTTGTTCATGACAGTGTTGAAGGTATTTAAGTCTGAAGGGATTAGTCAGACAGGGCATGTGACAATAGAGAAATTTAAAGGTTCGAAAGGGCGGGGAGCATAAAATGAAGCCCATTATTGTGATTGGTGAAGGGGGCCACAGCAAGGTTATTCAGGATATTATTTCTGCTAGTGGAGTTTATACAATCATTGCTATCTTAGACGATAAATATACTGAGCTTTTCGAGAAAGATGGTATTAAGATAGGCCCAATATCTGAGTTCTCTAAATTAGAATCTTCTGAAGCTATTATTGCAATTGGTAGCAACCATATTCGTAAAAAAATAGTGGAAAGACTTGAATGTGTAACTTATGCAACACTTATTCACCCCTCAGCTATTATTAGTCCTTCTGCAAATATTGCGGAAGGAACTGTTGTGATGGCGGGGAGTATAATCAATGCTGATACTATTATTGGGAAGCATGCAATTATTAATTCTTTAGCTGTAATAGAACATGATAATAACATTAGAGACTATGCACACATTTCTCCAGGTGCTATTTTAACCGGTAATGTACAGGTAGGAGAGGGGACACATATTGGGGCAGGAGTTACTATAATACCGGGGAAAAATGTTGGAAATTGGTCTATAATTGGAGCGGGGGCCACTGTGGTTCAGGATATTCCTAATGATGTAACCGCTGTGGGAATACCAGCGAAAGTATTAAAGCATTTAAATTAACAGACTGAAAGGTGATTATATGTCTAACTATTCAAGAATTTTCCTTTCCTCTCCTCATATGAGCGGAAATGAGCAAAAGTATATTAATGAAGCATTTGAAACAAACTGGATTGCACCACTTGGACCGAATGTGGATCAATTTGAGCGTGAACTTTCGGACTATGTAGATGTACGTGACGCAGCTGCTACAAGTTCAGGAACAGCTGCAATTCATTTAGCATTGCAATTGCTCGAGGTTGAACAAGGTGATGTCGTATTTTGCTCGTCGTTAACGTTTATTGCAAGTGCGAATCCAATTGTGTATCAGGGAGCAGAGCCGGTATTTATTGATTCAGAACCCGATACGTGGAATATGTCACCTCTAGCATTGGAGCGGGCACTTTTGGACGCAGAGTATGAAGGGAAGCTTCCTAAAGCAGTTATTGTTGTGAATTTGTATGGACAAAGTGCTAAGATGGATGAAATTATGGCAATCTGTAATCGATATAGTGTGCCAGTGATTGAAGATGCAGCTGAATCCCTTGGAGCGGAGTACAAAGGTAAGAAGAGCGGTACATTTGGTAAGTTTGGGATTTATTCGTTTAATGGTAATAAGATTATTACTACGTCCGGTGGTGGGATGCTGGTATCCAATGATGAAGCAGCCTTGAAAAAGGCACGTTTTTTAGCTACACAAGCACGGGATCCAGCACCTCATTACCAGCATAGTGTGGCAGGTTATAACTATCGCATGAGCAATATTTTAGCTGGTGTTGGACGAGCACAGTTGGAAGTATTGAATGATAGAGTAGCAGCAAGACGATCTATTTTTAATCGATATGTAGAAGCATTTGGTAATATTGAAGGTATAAACTTTATGCCGGAACTTGAAGGTACACTACATAACCGTTGGTTGACAACGTTGACTATCGATCGAGAAGAGCTTGGTGTATCACCAATGAAACTAATTGATGCTTTAGCAGAAGAAAACATCGAAGCCCGTCCAGTTTGGAAACCACTTCATTTGCAACCGTTGTTTGAAGGGAAAAAGTATTACATGCATGAAGAAGGACGAAGTGTGTCAGATAAGTTGTTTGCAAATGGTCTATGTTTGCCTTCGGGATCAAATATGACCGAAGAACAGCAACAGCGTGTGATTGATAAGGTGTTAGATGTGGTGCATAGTAATAAAGTAAGAATAAGTTGAGATTGGTGTATATAAATCATAGTGGTTATTGATATATTACCAATTATTATAAGTGAAAAACATATTGTTAATTTTATGTAGTGAGAGAGGGCTATCGGTTGATAGCCCTCTATTTTTATATAGGGAAATCTTACAATGATATCAAGTGTAACCAAGAAGGCTTTTCATCAATTACTTCAAGAGGCAGTTGATAATAAAGGGAGGTCTATGCCGAATCTAACAGTAAGTAAATCAGTAGAAGAACTATCTATTAAATTAAGTGGGAGTTTTAAAAAGAGTTAATTAAATTTTTTTCTAAAAGGATAGGCCTGGGGGATGCGTGGTAGGTATGTTGCGATTATTTATTAGACATTTAAAATCAACACGGTTGCACAGGATATAAGGGAATCTTGCAAGTTTTCGATATTTTCTATGGGATTTGCTAAAGAAAAGTACAAATACTCCAGGAATTCACTCCTAATTATTCTGAATATAGGTAAAACCTTTAGTATAACAGAGTGTTTCAATCCTTCTACAGATTACTTCACAGGAAAGTCAATTTAAAAAATCCAATTGTTATTATAATGCAATAGATACCTTGAAAGATGAACTAATAAAAATAAACAATGCTTACAGTAATCCATGATGTTAGTCTAAGAAATGGGCACGATAAATAACGATTCTAGTATAATTAGAAGAACGAATAAGAATGAGATGTCCAGTATGGAAAAAAGTTACGATAAGGAATTTAAACTATATGCAGTAAAAATGGTCATAGAGTGGCACTGGCATTTAAAAAATGTAGTGTTTGGTAATTTAGAATATGCACTATTTAGTGTATATTCATCGTTTTACATGCAGTGGCGGGTATGATAGGCTCGTGCACGAAGCCTACTACCTGTTCCTTTGTGATAAGTTATATCCGCAGAAGCTCCATGTAAAGTGTTCAAAAGTGGCAAACGTTCACAAGGAGGAATATTCTTTGAAAAGAAGGAACTTATTACGGTTTTTTTTACTTTCTATTTTCACTTTTACTTTTGGCTGGATAATAAAAAAGGTAAGTGAAAATACGATACTGCAACGAGGCGATTCTGGGGAAGTTACGGAATCTGGTACTAATGAAATTAAGCTTTTAACGGAAAAGTTGGCGGATAATGCAAAGAAACTTAATGGATGGATTGATGTTACTCAAGCCCCATATAATGCGAAAGGGGATGGAGTAACAGATGACTGGCAAGCTATTCAAGATGCAATAAATGCAGGAGATAAAATATTTTTTCCTCATAAGAGATTTAGATTATCTAATTCTTTGTCATTTAACTCAACAAAAATACTTGAAGGTTCTGGATGTGGTTTGGATTATTCTACTTCTAAAACCGTTTTGGAATTTGATGAAGGGGTAGCAGGAATCATACCTATGACAAATAATGCAGCTTTTACTGAAATATCAAATATATGTCTATATTCAAAATCAGTTGATTCTGGTACCGATGACGGTATAAAAATCGAATCAAATAGGGTTAACTTGAGAAATGTCCTAATAGAAGGGTTTGGAAGACATGGAGTGAATTTAGATTCTACAGGCGTTAATAGTAACTTATGCCAATTGTCTAATGTACGTGCTTATCGAAATAAAGCAAACGGATTCAATTTAAGCGGTGGAGTAGATAATAATGTAATTACTTTAGATAAATGTGATGCCTCAGTAAATGGTGGATGGGGTTTTTACAATACAGCTAGGCATACTCTACATTTGAACTGTCACGCTTCGCAAAATACACTAGGGGCAATCTATGATAATGGTAATTCTAATGTCTATTTTATGCCTTATATTGAGAAAGGGGAAGGAGATACTGCAATAATTGATTCAGCATCAAGCACAGGAACATGGATAGCGGGTCAATATGCGGCTGTATATCCTACTGTTCATGCTAAAGCTCAAACTTCATGGACGATACTTTTTGGTTCATCTTTCACAAGAAGGTTAAGAATAGATAACACTGAGGGACCAACGACAGGGAAAACATACGAGTTTGATTCAGGTGTTTATAAGAAGGATTATTTTAGATTGAGAAATGCCACTGATTCAAAAAATATTTTTGAAATAAATTCAACAACATCACGTTTTAACTTCTTTATACCTGTTGCTTTTACTCCTGTTACAGCTAGCACCGTAAACAATAGTGTTTTTGTCGATGGTGCGGACAATATCCTTAAATTCAGAGATAATGCAGGCAGAACGGGAAATATATCTCGTTTTGTAAGTGTTCCAGCCTCAGCAACCGCAACAGGAACTCCTGGTGATTGGTCGGCTGATGGGAATTATATGTATGTTTGTTATTCTGTAAATAAATGGAATAGAGTAGCCGTAGACGCATGGTAATGTTTTATTAAAATTTAAATGAATGAACAAGCTATCTAGAGACAATTTCTGTTTTCCATGAAGGTATATGTCCTTAGAAATCGCATAAGGCTTGCGGAAACCTGAATGCAGAAGCGGAAAACACGATGTGTTCGCCCTTTAAAAACATTAGCTTCTCCCAGTCGAATTGGGGCTGACGGCCGAATTGAAAATCATGAGGGATAAAGGCTTCATGAATTTATTTTCTGCGTTTAGCAACGATTTTATGTATATTGGAGGTAACTCCTTTATAAGAAAAAATGGACCTGCCGCCCCCCTCCCCCCCCCCGCTCGGCTGGTGTCAACAACGGATTAAAATTCCCTTTTTTCAACGATTTATGACAGCTGGCTGAATGCCGGCTTTTTGCTTCTTACGAAGCCTGTAAGAGCCTCCCTTAATATTAAATGTAGTGGCGTGATGTAGAAGTTGGTCTAGTATTGCTGTTGCTAATACTTCATTTCCAAATATTTTCCGC
This sequence comes from Peribacillus asahii, assembly GCF_004006295.1. Lineage (NCBI taxonomy): Bacteria > Bacillati > Bacillota > Bacilli > Caryophanales > Bacillaceae > Peribacillus > Peribacillus asahii. The sequence goes on along the minus strand of NZ_CP026095.1, from coordinate 4,483,059 downwards.
CATTCAGTAAATGACTTATTAGATGTAATAATCAAAGATCTGCCTTGTTCATAACGTTTAGAAATAACCTGAAAGAATATATTTGCACTTAGATTATCAAAAGGAAAATAGCCTAATTCATCAATAATCAATATGTTTGGCTTGCTCCAACGTTTTATCACCATTGCTAACAATTTCTATTCTTTGATTTTGATCGAGAGGTAGAATCAATAAGAAGTGGAGAAATAAAAATTAGTGAAGCACCTTATAAGATGACTCGTTATGGAATATACGTTATACATACTTTCGGATGTGGCTGAAAATGAGCCCACGCCGGCACATGAATTTAAAGTTAGTTATGCCAACATTAAAAATGGAGAAAAGGAACAAACTGTTAAGGTCAATACTTTATACACACGCCCAACGAATTTTGACATAAAGGATGACCACTACATAATAGATGAAGATTATTATAAATTCACCATTAAAAGGTCTTCAAAGGTTTCTTTTGTGTTAGACAATCCATTATTCTTTGATATATGTCAACAACGGATTAAAATTCCCTTTTTTCAACGGAACAAAATTCCCGATTATCAACGATTTATGACAGCTGGCTGAATGCCGGCTTTTTGCTTCTCACGAAGCCTGTAAGAGCCTCCCTTAATATTAAATGTAGTGGCGTGATGTAGAAGACGGTCTAGTATTGCTGTTGCTAATACTTCATCTCCAAATATTTTTCCCCATTCAATAAATGACTTATTAGATGTAATAATCAAAGATCTGCCTTGTTCATAACGTTTAGAAATAACCTGAAAGAATATATTTGCACTTAGATTATCAAAAGGAAAATAACCTAATTCATCAATAACCAATATGTTTGGCCTACTCCAACGTTTTATCACCCTGTTTATGAGTCCTTGTTTTTCTGCTTTATTACATTCATTGATGAAATCATCTGCCCTAATAAAGAGGGCGGTATAACCTTTTATGATTGCTTCTGTAGAGAATGCTACTGAAAGGTGGGTCTTGCCTACCCCTGGAGGACCCAGGAGTAAGACATTGTCACCATTTTCAATAAACCGACAGGTTAGAACTTCCTTAACGCGCTTTTCACTAATACTTGGTTGAAAATCAAATTCAAAGTCATGAATAGTCTTTTGAAATGGAAGTTTTGCTTTTAATAATCTTTTCTCTAATTCTACTGATTCTCTGTATTGAATTTCGTTTAACAGAATAGTGTTAAGAAACTCAGAATATGGTACATTATCTTTAGAGGCATCTTCTAGTAGACCTTCAATTTGGTCTGCAGTATGCTGCCATCCAACTTTTATTAGTCGTTCAGTTAGATGTTGAGTGCTCATCCAAGGTCACTCCCTTCTAATTGTTCATACACTTGTAGGGAACGTTGTTCCACTTCAAGATCAGGGGATTGATTGAGACTGGTCGCCAAACCTGTAGTTGTCTCATTCAATCCTTTTTTATAATGTTCCAGTTTCATATGAACTTCTGTTTTCCCTGTTAGTATAGGATGCTTAGCTATACATTCAAATTCATCATAAATTTCAATGTGGTGCTCAAGTGTTTCTTTTACCTTTACTTTCTGGCCTACAAATCGGAACGGAACAGAATACCGTTTCCCATTATAAGATATAAAGGAGTCTCTACTTACTTCGCGTATTTCCCAATGTGCAAGCGGAAATGCTGGTTTCATATTAGAGTTTCCTAGATGTTTTTGTTCTAGTTCAAATCTCTTTAATGGTGATTCATTTGTAGTACCATTTGGTTTTTTATTTGCTGTTTTATCCAACCACTTTCGAACATCCTCATTTAATGAATGTAAATTCGGCTGATGCCTTCGCTTCATAAAGTTCTTCTTGAGATAGCCAACTACATTCTCCACTTTTCCTTTAGTTTGAGGTCTACTTGGTTTACATGCCTTTGGAACAATTCCATAGTAGGCAAGGAAATCCTCAAACTTTCTATTAAACCGAATTTCAATAGGTGTATGCTTAGTAACTGCTGTTTTCATATTATCGTAGAGGATTTGCTCTGGTACTCCATTAAAGTATGCAAATGCATTCATATGACATTTCATGAGTGTTTCCAAATCCATGCTGCTTGTAAATTCAATATACTTCATTCGGGAATAGCCCAATACCATAACGAAGGCATATACTTCTTTCATTTCCCCATCAACTTCAAATTCACCTACATGTGCCCAATCCATTTGAGCCTGCTTACCAGGAGGTGTCTCAAACCGTAAGGTTGCTTGTTTCTTAGGACTTTCTCTGTATGGTCTAACAAAATCCCTTAAGATGGTCATTTTCCCCTTATAACCAAGGGCTTCAATTTCATCTAGTAAAACTGCACAATTTATGGTTCCTTCCTTAATTCTTTGAAGAATATACTGTTTATAGGGATCAAGTATACTTCCTTTTCGATCCACTTTCTTTTTAGAAGGCAGTGTATCTTGCTTTATGTACTTACGTATTGTTTTTGGATCAAAGCCTGTTTTCTCAGAGACAGCTGTAATGGTCCAACCTTTCTGATATAGTTCTCTAATCATAAAAAATTCCCCAATCTTGATCATTAGTTTCTCCACTCCGATTTATCTAGTATCGAAACTAATTCTCCGTTATTTTAGGGGAATTTGGAACCGTTGTTATTAGGGATTTTATCACCGTTGCTAACAATATATATGCAGGGTCATTGGGATTACATCATTTTAGATGAAAATAAACGGGGATTTGTAAAGGATGATTAAGTATAATATGTTGCATCAGGGACGGATTTATAATCGAGATGATGTAGATTATTACAAACTTTCAATCCTTTCTAATGGACAGTTTTCATTTGATTTTAAGGAGGAAGGAATATTCTACAGAAGTTCAACTATTAGATAAAAAACCTAAATGTGATTAAAAACAATAGTAACTTTTTTCCCCACGGGGCTCGACTATAACTCTGCCAATACATATCCCAAAAGTCACCTATTATTTGAAAATAATAATTCAGAATTTTCAGATAACTATACATATAGGAAAGGCGAATACTATTATAATCATAGTGCTAATCGTCGGTATCAATTTAAACCAATTTTTAAAGCAACTAGCTTTACAGAATTGGAATTAAACAATGATAAAAAATCATCCAATACGATTAAGTTAAACAAATATTACTTAGGTCGAAATAATGCAGATTATAATCATGATTATTACCAATTTTCTTTACCTTCAATAAAGAATTTCACGATTCTATTGACTGATTTGGCTTTCTCACAAGCTTCAAAAGTAAGGATGCTGGACAATAGCGGTACAGTTCAGTGAGAAGCTGTCACTAAAGGTAAAGTTCAATTTAAGTCAACATCTACCTATGTGTCAGGAATGACACAACCGAATGTAAGTGTAGAAGTATTGGATTTTAAAAATAAAGTGATTGCCAAAGGAATATCAGATTCAAAAGGAAAGTACAAGATTAAGATGAAAAAACAAAAGAAAAATTCATACTTAAAATTAAAAGAGAAAGATTAGGTTGGGAACCAAAGTTCAGTTGTGAAGGTGAAAGTGAAATAGTGGTGGTGAGTGTTTAAAGTAGATAAAAAACAAAAAGTAACGGCTATGAGACCCCATAGCCGTTACTTTTTGTTAGGACAAAAGGACTCTTTATAGATGAGCCAAAAATACTATTTCGAATGATACTATTAAACATAATCGTAAGCCGTTCATTTAATTAATTTCCGATTCTGCTTCCAAACCTTCACGAAGAGATGTCTATCCTCCGTCTTGAAAAACTTGATACCTATCATTTTTAAAGGTGTCCAAATTTCTTTCATATGGTAGTATGGCATTTGGGTTCCCCCCTCTCTTTTGTAAAAATTCTCCTCCTTATTTCTACCTATCCTCAATGTATGTTCCTTTATTATACATTATTGTTATTAAATAGTAATAATTATTCATATTCAAAAATCTGACAAAATTAGACCGAAACGCAGCTTTAATTACAGAACATACCTATTTATAGATTTTGGGTTTTATAGTAAAATCTATATGGGAGGCGTGAACTATTTGAATATTCTTGAACAATTACCTAAATCTATTAAGAAAACATTGAGATATATTAGACAAGATGTCCATTCTATTGAGAAATTAGAAGCGATACAAAAAATTCTTAATATTTATATAAATAGACGTAAAGAACAATTACAAAAACAAAGAGATCTTTAAATCATTCTATTCTTTTACATATAGAGTACAATTATAATCAAGTAAAAACTGGGAGATAACATGTATGAAAACAAGAAATAAAGTCCTTGCCGTTGTTGGCAGTATATTTGTCATTATTATGGCATTTATTATTGTTAATCAAAAGAGCCAGAAGGAGGAGGGAGAATCTGTTACTGTTAGTGAGAAAAGTCACACCTCAGATTCTAATAATGAGACAAAAGACCAAAAAAAGGGAGAAGAAGTGGGGAATGATGGGGACTCTAATCCCAATTCTGCATCTGTAAGTAATGATGAAGAACCATCTGAAACAGGTGTTGGTCAGGATGGAAATGAAACGTCGGTTGGTGAAGCTTCTGAATCGGAGGACATTTCTAAAACAGAAGATGAGGATACAAAGAAAGAAGCAGGATCTTTAGCAAATGGAGAAGTAGCGGGGAAAACGTCGGAAACGTCAAAACAGGATACACAGGACACTGAGGCAGTACCTTCAACGGAAGAGAAATCTGAAGGAGAATCTGGTGGTTTACATTTTTCTTCAAGAGAAGAAGCAATGGCATTTGGATTTAGTCGTTTTACAGAAGAAGAAGTTGCGCTTTATAATAAAGCTGCTGAGCGGGGATTAACGCCTGAACAAGAAGCAATGGCTCTTCAAATTGCTTATTCCCGTTTTACAGCAGAAGAAATTGCAGCGATAGAGGAAGCTTTAGGAAGGTAGTCGTGATACATAAGAAGATAAAGAGGAGTTTAATATGAAATCAACTAATATATCAAATGAAGCTTTTTATCAACTCCTAAGAGAAGCTTTTGAAAAGGGTGAACAAGACCCTAATGTTACCGCCGATGAATTAGTAGAAGAACTGTCTGTTAAATTAATGCAAATGGTAGAGTATAGAAAGCGATGAAACGAAAGTTTTTCATCGTATTTCTTGCTTTGTGGGGATTGCTTATTTTCTTTTTTTCCTCACAATCGTACAGCGAGCAGAATCTATCACCTTATCTTACGGTTCTTTTAGGTGATAGTAATTTGGATAAAATTTTTTCTAGTATTCAATTTATCTATGCAGGCCGTGAAATAAGTGTGTCGAATTTAGGAATGGTTCATTTTGTTGAGTTTTTCATTCGGAAAGCTGCACACTTATTTGTTTTCTTTGTGTTGGGTGCTTTGTCATGGCTTGTTAGTACTAGGGTGTGGAAAAGCAAAGTGATCGCTACGATTGTGGCGGCTTTCTTTGTTTTCCTTTATGCTTCTTTAGACGAGATTCATCAACATTATACGAATGGACGGAGCTCTTTAGTAGAGGATGTTCTATTAGACACATGCGGAGGAATTCTTGGAGTCGTGACGTGTATCATTGTTTTTCGAATGAAGAAAAAGTAAAAATAACCTCATTTCGAGTGGCGAAATGAGGTTATTTTTAGCTTTAAAAATCTTTGACCTGACTGAGAATGCGTTTATATCGTTCTTTTTTCTTTTCTTTATAGGTGCGCTGAAACTGTTCAGCTTCTTTGACATTATGTCCGTTTTTTTCAAGGTCATATTGTAGCTGTTGATAGAGGGCGTTGAAGCTTTGATCAGCTTTTTTCTCTAATTCTTGTGCCGTTTCTTGATATTTTCCGGTAATTTCAGTTTTTGAGTCTTTTTTACTAACATAGTCTGCTTTCGCAGCTACCATTAGCTGATCAATCTTGCTTGTTTCTTGTGCTTCTAACTCTTCAAAAAGAGCACTATATTCTTTTTTTATTTGCTTAACGGACTTCTTTTCAGAACTTATTTGATTGGAAGCGTTGGATTCTGTTTCAGTTAATGCTTGCTTAGCGGCTTGTACGGTTTCATTCACATTGTGCTTCCAATAGAAATTACCACCGATTAGAGTTCCAATAGTGATTAGACCAACGATTGGTACGATTATGCGCTTCATATTTTTTCACTCCATACGTATAGCATCTTAATGCAATCGTACCACAAAATTATATAAAGTGAAACTTCCATCAGTGGGGCGCTTCATCCCCCGCTGATGGTTAGTTGAACCAATCAGACCTTTACAGGCAGTTGTCCCCCACCTCTCTTCTCTGTTTTCTCGTAAGCTTGGGGTGGGGGGCTTACTGCCTGTTAAGTGTGTGGCAAAAGGGCATACTGGTATGAAAAAACCTTAATATGCAAAATAGGGGATTTTTTTATAGTAAAGTTGGCATGGTTCATTTAATATGTTTATATACATAGATAAAAAGTATGAGGTAGTAGAGAGGAGAATTACATAATCATGAGTAAAAAGAAAGCAATGAAAGTAGTAACGGCTGTAGTCATCGCAGGATCAGCTATTACAGCAGTAGCACCAGCACAATCGGAGGCGGCAACAAATTCAGTAGATAAAGCGATTACGAAAGCTACTAATCAAATGACGAAAGCGTTTAATGTCTATTATCAAGCGGCTAAATACAAGGGCAAATTACCGAGTACGACAACAATCCGTAAAGAAGCAAAACTAGCTCGAGAGTACTATGATGCGGCTAAGAAGGAAATTTCTAAAAATGGCGGCAGTAAAAAAGCATCGTATACGAAAAAGTTAGAAGCGAAAAAGCAATACTTAAATCGTGCGGAAAACTATGTAGCTGCAGTAAACGTAAACATCGCAACGAAGAAAACAGCATTTAATATAGCTGTCGAAGGTGGAACGCAAAGAAAAGTACTCCTAGCTCAAGAAGCTCTTGATCAGAAAAATGCTGAATTCAAAAAAGCAGTAGCGAAGGTTTTCGGTCCAGATACTCGCAGACTTCTACTTGCAAAATATTATACGCCAGCTGAGAAATTATCAGCGACTGTAGATGCTGAAATGGCTGTTTATCAGGCGTATAGAGAGATTGAACAAAAAAATCTAATTGAAACAGATTTAGCAAAAGCAGCGGAATTAATTGCGAGTGTAGAAAAGCAAGTTGCTGCGATTGAAAAGAAAGATACGAAACTAGCGAAAAATATTATGAAAGCTGTTAAGAAAATCCGTGGCCCACTGACGCCAGCACCGGCACCAGTGCCAGCACCAACACTGGAACTAGCATTAAATAGTATCCAGGCATCTGTGAGCAATGGTGGTACATTACGTCATGATACGGCTAATACATATATATTAGAAGGTCCTTCAACAGCTGTGGTGAATTCTCTTATCGTTGGGGCTAATCTGGATGGTTTCACTGCAACAGTCGTTTCTGTAGCTGGTTATCCAGTGAATAAATCATTTACAGATAACGATGGAGACACTAGTATTACAGTAAATCTTAATGATGTCCTCCCAATCGAATTACCAAACGGACTGAACTTAGGTACGATGAAAACCTTTTTTGGAGAGGAAGCTGTTATCGTAATCAATTTAAGTAAAGCAGGAGCAAAAACGGTTACGGAAACTATTACTTTAGATATAGAGATTGTAGAAGCGACTAAATAGTTTGAGTGCGAACCCCGTAGAGAGTATCTCTATGGGGGTTTTTTGTTGTAGTCAATGCCATATTTGAGGTGGGATTAATCATATTGAACAGGGCAATTATCCTAGTATAGTGTAATGAAATTTTTCACAAATCTACAAATTTAATAGGTTATTTTTACATATATTATGGTAGAATTGACATAGTAAAATTTAATATGTTTATGTGCGTGTAGAGTAAATAGACATAATGAGTGAGATATTTTGGAAAGGGGACTACATATTAATGAGTAAAAACAAAGCAATTAAAGTAGTAACGGCTGCCGTTATCGCAGGATCGGCTATTACAGCAGTAGCACCAGCACAATCGGAGGCGGCAACGAATTCAGTAGATAAAGCAATCACGAAAGCGCATAACCAAATCAATAAAGCTTTTAATGCCTATTATAAAGAAGCTAGATTTGACAATAAGCTACCTAGTACGTCACAAATTCGTAAAGAAGCAAAACTAGCTCGAGACTACTATGAGGCAGCTAAGAAGGAAATTTCTAAAAAGGGCGGCAGTAAAAAAGCATCATACCTGAAAAAATTAGACACGAAGAAACAATCTTTAAATCGTGTAGAAAACTACGTGAAGGCCATTAACGTAAATGTCGCAGCTAAGAAAATTGCTTTTGAGGCAGCTGTAAAAGGCGGAACACAATATAAAGTATTAGCAGCTCAAACAGCTCTTGACCAGAAGAATGCTGAATTCAAAAAAGCAGTAGCGAAAGTGTTCGGTCCAGATGCTCGTCGACTTTTAACGGCTAAATACTACACACCAGCTGACAAATTATCAGCGACTGTAGACAATGAAATGGCTGTTTACAAAGCGTACAGAGACATCGAACGAAAAAAGCTAATTGAAACAGATTTAGCAGCAGCAGAAACATTAATTAATAAAGTAGAGAAATACGTTGTTAAGATTGAAAAGAAAAATACAAAACTAGCAAAAAATCTTATGAAAGCTGTTAAGAAAAACAAAGCAGCTTATGAAAAAGAACTAGCTCGTACAGTAACTAGCCAAAAGAAATTAGATGCGATTCTTAATAGTGCAAAAGATGGCGATAAAGTAGAAATCAAAGTCCAAGCAACTGAAAACTTAAAAATTGCAACAACAAAAGCTCTTACAATCACATTAACTGGTAACTTTAAGAAGAAAGATCTAACAATTGATGTGCCAAACGCACATATTACAAACAAAGCAGCTAATTCAGGCACAGTAAGAATTAACGATGTATCGAACACAAGTTATGAACAAGTAGGTTCATACGTTGAATTAATTTATAACGATACGAACGGTGGACGCATCATCAATAGTACATCAGCTCCATTAAACATCACAATCGCTGCTGGTGCAAAAGTTACACTAGTAGGTAACTTTGGTAAAATCACAGTGCTTGGGAACGCTGAAATAACTCTTGAAGCTAATACAGTTGTCCAAGAAGTAGCTGCTGTAAGTGGAGTAGTAAAGGTAATTACTAAAGAAGGTGCGAAAGTAGAAAAAACAACAGGTAGTGGTACAGTAGAGGTTACACCATCTACACCTGGTGGTGGTGGCGGACCTACTCCTCCGGCACTAGCATTAAGTAAAATCGATGCAGGTGTGAGTGGTGGTACATTTACTGCTACTAATACTGCTGATAGATATATATTAAGTGGTCCTGCAACTGCTCAGTTGTCTTCTCTTACTCTTGAAGCTAGTCTAGATGGGTTCACTGCAACAATCGTATCTGTAGATGGTGTCCAAGTGAATAAATCTTATACAGAGCCTACTACTGATAATAATAATAGTCTTACAGTAAGTCCAAATCAATTCCTTCCAGTTCCATTACAAGATGGACTTAGCTTAGGCTCATTGAAAAGTTTTGTTGGAGAGGAAGTTATTATTGAACTTAAATTAACTAAAGGATCTGAAGTGGTTACGAAAACAATCACGATAGATATAGAAGTTGTGGGCGCGAATCCAAATGAGTGGTTCCAATTCAAGAGAACAACTGATGGTAATGTTGAAGTTGAATGGAAAAACAAATCTGCAAAAATAACTGATATGTATGATTATACTCAGACGAATGAACAACAATTTTTAGATAACTTCATGTTAGGAATAGCAGCATACATTGACCCTGCAAATACTGGAGTTAAGTTAAGTAGTGATGGTGTAACCTATAAAGAACTATCAGAATATAATAGTACAGAAATAAAGAACTTATTAGGAATAACTTCTTCTGATACAAAGTTCCAAGACCTTGTTAATACAACAATTTATGCTGAAGTAAATGGAACTAAACGTACAATTACATTTAAGTAAAAAGACAGCCCTATAGAGATTAATCTCTATAGGGTTTTTTGTGTTAGTTTTTAACTATGACTTTACTTACGATGTTATTCTAATATACACTTCCTCCGATTAAAATCCTAATAGTTACTAGAATAACAATTGGTATGATTATACATTTTATAGGTATATTTTGCTATATAATAGAATGGAGAAAATTACCGCTACACTATATATAAATAGGAATCTTTGCACATAGTAATGTTAGTATAGTTAATTTAAGATATTTATATACATACAATTATAAGCAAATAGACATAATGAATAGGATATTTTAGGGAGGAGAATTACATACTAATGAGTAAAAACAAAGCAATTAAAGTAGTAACTGCTGCGGTCATTGCAGGGTCAGCCATTACAGCAGTAGCACCAGCACAATCGGAGGCTGCAACTAATTCAGTAGATAAAGCAATCACGAAAGCTAGTAACCAAATGACGAAAGCGTTTAATGCCTATTATAAAGAAGCTAAATACGAGGGCAAATTACCTAGTACGACAACAATCCGTAAAGAAGCAACACTAGCTCGGGACTACTATGAGGCAGCTAAGAAGGAAATTGCTAAAAATGGTGGCAGCACATCTAAGAAAGCAGCCTATACGAAAAAATTGGATGCGAGCAAGCCAGCCTTAAATCGTGTAGAAAACTATGTGAAAGCAATTAACGTAAACGTCGCAGCTAAGAAAAAAGAGTTCGAGGTAGCTGTAAAAGGTGGAACACAAAGTAAAGTATTAGCAGCTCAAGAGGCTCTTGATCAGAAAAATGCTGAGTTCAAAAAAGCAGTAGCGAAAGTATTCGGTCCAGATGCTCGTCGACTGTTACTTGCTAAATACGCTGCACCGGCAGATAAATTATCAGCTACTGTAGATGCTGAAATGGCTGTTTACAAGGCGTATAGAGACATCGAACGAAAAGATCTAATTGAAACAGATTTAGCAGCAGCAAAAAAATTAATGGATAAAGTAGAGAAACAAGTTAAGGCGATTGAAAAGAAAAATGCAAAACTAGCAAAAAATCTTATGAAAGCTGTTAAGAAAAACAAAGCAGCTTATGAAGCAGCAAAACAATTAGATGCGATTGTTAATAAAGCTACTAACCAAATGAAGAAAGCGTTTAATGCGTATTATGAAGAAGCTAAATACGAAGGCAAATTACCTAGTACGACAACAATTCGTAAAGAAGCAAAACTAGCTCGAGACTACTATGAGGCAGCTAAGGCAGCAATCGCTAAAAACGGTGGCAGCGCATCTTATACGAAAAAGTTAGAAGCGAACAAGGTATACTTAAATCGTGTAGAAAACTATGTGGCTGCCATTAACGTAAACGTCGCAGCTAAGAAAAAAGCATTCGAGGCAGCTGTAAAAAGTGGAATACAAAGCAAAGTATTAGCAGCGCAAGAGGCTCTTGATCAGAAAAATGCTGAATTCAAAGCAGCAGTAGCAAAAGTGTTCGGCCCAGATGCTCGTCGACTTTTACTTGCTAAATACGCTGTACCAGCTGATAAGTTATCGGCTACTGTAGACGCTGAAATGGAAGTTTACAAAGCGTATAGACAAATTGAAAGAGAAGATCTAATTGAAACAGATTTAGCAAAAGCAAAGGAATTAATGGATAGCGTAGAAAAATATGTTGATGCGATTAAAAACAAAGATACAAAATTAGCACAAAATATTATGAAAGCTGTTGAGAAAAACAAAAAAGCTTATGACGAAAGAATAGGTAATACACTTCCTGATCTTCCTAGCCCGACTGTAACAATAGCAGGTCAGAATGCTGTAAACGGTACGGTTGATTTATCGGGGTTAGCTGATAGTGATAAAATTAGCGAGGTTACAGTTGCTGGAGCACCTGCTAATGCTGAGTTTGTGATTACATCTGTTAAAGCAGTTAATAGAAATATAGAATTGATTAAATCTGGAGCTAATGTAACAGTTTCAACTGGAGATGGCGACTTTGTAGTTACTTCATCTGAAATCCTAGGCCAACTTGATGGTGGAAATGATGGAGTTAGTCTTGGTACGCTTAGAAGTATTTTAGGCGGTGGAGATTTAGTCATTAAAGGGTATATTAAGAAATCTGGGTATAATAATTACAATATAGAGACTACTATCAAGTTAGGTGCTGGTGTAGGATCTCCAGTAATCCAGAATGAATATTTTAAAATTGAGAAAAAAGGTAATAATACAGCTGAAGTAACGGTTTACACAAATAAAGATGTTACGTTAGGTACATTAGCCAACCAAGGATTTGACTTCCCTACTATTCTAGCAGCTACAATTTTTAATGATGCAGGTTCAGCAGATGCAATTACCGCTGCTCTGCTTGCAATTACTAATGGTAATAAAATAGAGTTAACTAAACTATCTGGCTTAGTAGATCAAACAATAACTCTAAATGGATACACAGTTACATTCAAAGATGCAAAAAAATAATCGTTTAAAGAATTAAATCATGAGGCCCTGTGGAGATGAATTTCTCTATGGGGTTTTTTGTTTGTGTCACAGGCACTTTTCAGTTTGTGGATATTATGTGGATAAATTTGTGGATAAATGGAGTCCCTATACTAGGTCTTAAACATTTAGCTATATATCACGGTAAGTCTATTTACCCAAGTAAGCATTTTGTGTATTCTTATCTATAGCTATAGGGTAGATATGAATAAAGATAGAAGGAGATTTACGAATGGGGAAAGATTTACATAAGAGTAGCGGGAAAATGTTGATTGGAGGCATTGTTTCTCTACTAATCTTTTTTATGATGATGTTAGGTGTTCAGAAGGAATTTATCTTATCTTTTGATCACTCGGTTCAGGACATGTTTAGAGGGACTGGGAAAGGTGCACTTCATTTTTTTGAAGGTGTTTCTGCTATGGGTTCGACGGCCGTTATTGCTGCAGGAAGTTTATTCTTCCTTTTGTGGTTATGGTTTGTGAAAAAGCATTATGTAGCGATGGCTATTTTTGCGGTTGGAGTAGGTGGGGGAAACCTGCTTAATAAGTTTGTAAAAAACAGTATTGAGAGAGAAAGACCTGTCGGCAGTGCGGAGGCCGAAGCGATGAGCTACAGTTTTCCAAGTGGACATGCGATGGTTGGGTTAGTTTTCTATGTATTGCTTGCGTATTTTATTACGAAGGAACTCAAATCAAGAGCAGCAAAATGGTGGATCAGCGCGGTCGTTTTTGTGCTTATGTTAGTAATTGGAGTGAGCCGAATTGCAGTGAATGCCCACTTTATGTCTGATGTCATCGCCGGCTATGCCCTAGGAGCGGTGTGGAGTTTGATTTGTATATATGTGTTTAAGAAAGTTGTGTCACAGTGACTTTTTGAGTTGTGGGTAATATGTGTATAAGTTTGTGGATAAATTGATTATTTATCTTGCTTTTCTCCTTTTTGCTTATAGAGATTCTAGCAAGTATACTAAAGCAAAAAGGAGAAAAATATGGGTCATAGAATTAGGGAATGGTCTCCAGATCAATATTATCACGTTAGCAGTCGTGGAAATCGGAAAGAGCCGCTGTTTTTGAGCGGGGAAGATTATTCTGTTTTCTTGCATTTACTTTCGAAAATCCATGAGAAGTATCCGATTGAGCTTACCTCCTATTGTTTGATGACAAATCATTATCACCTTCAAATCCGCTCTCCTGAAGTTTCCCTCTCTAAAGTGATGGCGCTTTTAAATAAGCGTTATGCTCATTATTTCAATAAGAAATACGATAAAACTGGTCATCTGTTTGAAAAGCGATTTTTTTCTAAACGAGTGGAAGGCCTGATAGGGATGGCTGAAGTAAGCCGCTATATTCACTATAACCCCGTGAAGGCATGTATGGTTTCAGAACCACAGCTCTATCAATGGAGCAGCTATCGCTCATATTATTCGTCATATACCTCTTATCCCTTCCTCAATAAACAACCACTATTAGCCCTCTTTAATCATTGCCCTCAAGCTTATCATGAATGGTGTATCATGAAGTCACAGTGACATTTCCAGTTGTTGATAATATGTGGATAGTTTTGTGAATAAGCCGTCGCCATTTTACCGATAGGCGGCAGTTTTATTCCGAATTTTGCCTATTTTAGCTCTTTTTGCAGGGATAAATGGTAATATAGGGGATGAGTCACAGTGACATTTTCATCTGTGGGTATTATGTGGATAACTCTGTGTATAAAGGTTTCTATTATTTGGAGAGGAGATTTTGAGAGCATGATGAAAAGGTTGAAGGGAACAGGAGCATTATTAGCTGCTTTTGTGCTCATATTGAGTTTATGGGTGGGAATAGCGCCTCATTTAACAGAGGCTGCGGCGAAGAAAGTGTATACGGTTTCACCAACAACAAAGCCGGTGAATCCAACGATGCTAAAGTACACTACATATAATAGCCATACGAAGCATTATTACTTATTACGCTCCTACTTAGAGAAGTTAGAAAAAGAAGGTGGCGGTACGCTCGTATTGAAAAAAGGAACGTATACGATTAGTAATGTGTTATATGTTCCGTCGAATGTCACCATTAAAATGAAAAGCGGCGTCAACATTGTGAAAGGGACGAAAACAGGCACAAACAAGTTTAGCCCGTCAAAATCGATTTTTCAATTAATTAGGCCATCGAAATCGGAAAAGTCAGGCGTATACGGAAAGTATAATGGCGAGAAAAATATTTCTTTTATTGGCGAAGGCACAGTCACGATTGATATGAAGTATGACAAAGACGCCATTGCGATAATTATGGGACATAACCAAAATGTAAAAGTGGAGAATATCCAGTTTAAGAATATGTATTCAGGCCACTTCATTGAGATGGATGCTTCGAGTCATGTTGTGATTCGAAATAATAAATTTACAGGTTCCAAAGCATCAGATAAGAAGAATAAAGAAGCAATTAACCTCGATACGCCGGATAAAACGACAGGGGGATGGCATCAACAGTGGAGTAAGTATGACAAAACTCCAAATCGCAATGTAACGATTGAAAACAATACCTTTAAGAATGTTGATCGTGCCGTAGGTACGCATAAATATTCTGGTGGCAAGTATCATGATCGAGTTGTTCTTCGCAATAACAACATTGATGGAACGCGTTCAGATGCGATTCGTGTGATGAACTGGTCCAATGCGGTTATTGAAAACAATGTAATCAAAAACGTGGAGAACGGAAAAGCGGGTACGCGAGGCATCTTAGTGAGTGGTGCAATTAATCCAACATTTCAAAACAACGAGTTCAACAATGTAGGCAGAATCATGCAATTCATCGCTTGGAAAAACAGCGGCCCAGGCTCACAATATGCGATTACATATAACAAACTAAGCAAAGCCAACAAACAAGCACTCCTAACAAACAAAGCCATCAACACGTCCGAAACCATCATCCGAATCAGCAACACGTACAACGAATTTGTGAAAGATACAGAGAAAATCGAACTTGAGTCACAGTGACTTTTTGAGTTGTGGGTAAAATGTGCATAACTATGTGGATAACCCAAAAAGGAGCGAAATCATTTCGCTCCTTTTTGATTTTGTTCTGACAAGCTATTACTGGTTTCCTAGCTGTTGCCCTGGCGTAAATGGAATATTGGCAGCGTTTGTAATGATAGTTGAGACATCGGTATTGTCGATGACTCGGTTAAAAGCTGAGCTTCCAGGTCCGGTTGCGAATATCGGAATCATATTGGCTGTATGTCCACCAGTAGAACTGGCGGCACGAATGCTGGAATCGACGACGCCTACGTTGTAATGTTTAGCGATGGTGCTGCCCACTTCCCAATTTACGCGATTTTGTGGATACACCATCGTCCGATTGCTTTCTATATTCTTAATGAATTGCTGTGCTTCTTTTAGTGTAAGCTGGATATTGGCATGTTTACTAAAGACCTCTATCACACGTTCAGGTGCAAGTCGAGCATCTTTAGTTGCCTGAAGCTGTTTCGCCATATATTCAGCACTCATGTTTACTTTTTTCAAGCCTTCGATGTTCATCTTTTCTGTTGCGGAAATTCCCATCGTTTCGTGATCTGCTAAGACAACGACGAGCGTGTCGTTGCGTTTCTTAGCCCAATCCACAACTGCTTTCACGGTTTGATCAAACGCAATGGTTTCCTTCCAAATCCCAGTGACATCAGCAGCATGAGCCATATGGTCGATTCTTGCTCCCTCAGCCATTAGAAAAAATCCTTCTTCTCCCCAGGATAGAACATCAATCGCCTTCATTGTCATCTCTTGTAATGTAGGCTCTTCAGATTTATATTCTTCCTTATCAATCTGAAAATTCATATAGGCAGGGTGGAACAGACCTACTAGTTTATTGTTCCTCGGTGACGCAGCAACTAAATCATTGCGATTCGTTGCAATCGTATAACCGGCTTTACGGAATTTTTCTATTAAATCGACGCCATTTTGCTTCTTGGGCGTAAAATAGCTGGCTCCACCTCCAAGGATGACATCGATTTTATGGTTAAACAGCTGCCGTGCAATATCAGCCGCATCTGTCCAGCGGTTGGCGACGCTCGCTCCAAAAGCGGCAGGTGTTGCATCTACAACGGTGTTTGTAGAGATGATGCCTACTTTTTTGCCATGTGTTTGAAAGGCATCGAGTATACTATCTACTTCTTGTCCTTTCTCATTAATCGCAATCGATTCATTATTCGTCTTGATGCCTGTGGCAATCGCCGAACCACCAGCCGCTGAATCGGTGACAAAGTTATTGGCTGAGTACGTGCGCATCAGACCGACATGATTGAGTGTCTCCATATGTAAAACACCCGTCTTGCCATACTCCAGCTGACGAGCAACTTCCAGTTGACCAAGCCCCATCCCATCGCCAATGAGCAAAATCACGTTCTTCGCAGGAGTATGTAGCTGCCCCTGACCATGAACCTGCATCGGAGCAGCTAGGAGGAGAAGCGCAACCAGCAAAATGTCACAGCGACTTTTCAAGGTGTGGATAATATGTGTATAAATCTGTGTATAACTTCTATTCAATTTGTTCCGCTCCTTTATCTTTAGGTGTTGGTTGTTTGTAGTATGTGCGGAATTGGGAGTAGAGAATCATATAAGTGGCTTAATGTAAAGGAATTGTTTCATTTAATTGTGTGATTTTCGAGAAAAATATTACAATTATATGACAATTTTTATATTTATTTTAAAAATATGGGTATATATTGGTTCTTTTGAAATGGGATATTTGTTACGATAAACATAATTTGCTAGATTAGGAGGAGATTTGTTGAAGTCAATTAGGAAGAAATTAGTAGCGTTAGGAGCGAGCTTTGCGCTTGTAGCTTCACCATTTGCTAGTATGACAGTGGAAGCTAGTGCCGAGCCGATTGCGAAAAAACTGCAATCCGTCAACAGTTCTGAAAAAGTGGCCAAACAGTCTATAAATAACAGTCTATCCAATAAGGAAAAAACAAAAAACTTTAGTGACGATACCATCATTGTTAAATATTCTAAACCGTTAACGGTTAATGACCATAAGAAAGCCGGTGGAACGGTTATTCAACAAGTCAGTGGGCTAAAGTATGTTGCGATTAAGGTAAAAGATAAGAAAAAATTACAGCAAACGATTCAAAATTATCAAAAGAACAGCAAGGTTATGTCTGTTCAACTAAGCCCTATCTACAAGCAAACGGGAACGATTGATCCAAAGATTAGTGAGCAATATGTTCATACTCAATTAAATACAGCGAAAGCACAGAAGCTAGCAGGAAAGAATCAAGTGAAAGTAGCGGTTATTGATACGGGGATTGACCGTAACCATCCTGAGTTAAAAGATTCGATTATTTCAAGTACAAACATCATTGACCCGATGAATCCAGCAGCTGCCGATATTCATGGAACACATGTGGCCGGAATTATTGCCGCGAAGAAAGATAATGGAATCGGTGGATATGGCGTCAATCCAAATGCTAAAATCCTCTCATTCGATGTGTTTGGCGGTGATATGTGGACGTTCGATTACACGATTGCTAATGCTATTTTGGAAGCCGTTGACGAAGGAGCTAAGGTCATTAATATGAGTTTAGGTGGTTCTATGCCTTCTGATCTTTTAAAAGAAGCAGTCGATAAAGCCACTGATCGTGGCGTTGTTGTAGTCGCTGCGGCCGGAAATGATGGAATGAATTTGCCAAGCTACCCGGCAAGCTATGAAGGGGTTATTGGCGTCGGCTCTGTCAATAAAGACAAGAAACTAAGTGAATTCTCTACATATGGTGCTTCGACAGATATTGTCGCACCTGGAGAAGATATTTATGCCCCTTATTATGATGTAAAGAAGGGCTCCACTTTTGACCGTTTAAGCGGTACATCCATGGCTTCACCTGTCGTTGCCGGAGCTGCGGCATTGCTATTGTCCAAGTATCCGAAACTAACACCAGCGGAAGTGGAATATGTGTTGGAAAAAACAGCAACAGACCTTGGTGAAAAAGGGTTTGATACGAAGTATGGCAATGGTCTTGTTAATCTAACAAGCGCATTAACGTACGATGTGAAGAAGATCCCTACTATCGTAAAACAAACATGGGGACAAAAAGAAATCGTAAATAATGCAGCACTTATCACTGCTCCAGCAGAAGTGAAGGACTCTTTAACTAAGCCTTCGGAGCAAAAGTGGGTGAAGCTGCCGGTTGAAAAAGGCGAGTATATTCAAGCTTCATTAATCGGCCACTCTTCTTACGATTATAAAATGAGCATCCATTTTTATGGAGACAATCAGCAGCAATTGACAGATATTAATGATGTGAAAGAAGGAAAAGTAGAAGGAAAATTGATTAAGGCGCCGTTTAGCGGGATGGTTGCAATCGGTGTGAAAGATGTGAATGGCAGCTATGATGATTCGAGTAGCAAGCAGTCTTCCTACACGTTGAAAGTGGACAAACTAGCAAGTTTACCGGAAGATGAATCGACATTAGAAGCTCCTATTGCCATTTCAAGCTTACCGTTTACTCAAAACAACTTAGTTTTCACAGGGGAAGAAGGGGAGGATGATTTCTTCCACTTTACGTCAAAAGAAGCTCAGCTTATGAAGTTTGATATTTCCGGTATTCCTGGGGTAGATGTGAGTGCTCACGTGTATGAAAAAGATCAGCTGTTCCCACCAGTTATTGAAGGGGAAGGACAGCCATCGACGGAACTGCCACAAGTGGAAACAGTTTCGGAAGAGATGCCACCGCTCTATTCAAGCAATACTGGTAGAATTGGAGAGTCAGAAACTCTTATTTTCAATACGGAAGCCGACAAAGAATACTATATTAAAGTGACGAATAAACCGACATACTATGAAGTTGCTTCCAGTGATTTCATATTTGAATCTATAGGAAACACAGAAGCGGCCCCATCTGCGCTGCCATATAGCGTAAAGCTTGAAGGGAAGACGGTTCCTGAAGATGAAGATCAACATGCTGGTGGAATAGAATTTGAGGAAGAGTCGAAGTTTATTGAGTACTTAGCTGCAATTGCTAAGCCATACGAGATAGCTTCAACGCTCAATGGCTATTTGCAAAATACAGGTGATCAAGATTGGTACAAAATGAATCCAACAGCGACAGGAATTTATCAATTCAATCTTCCGACACCAACTGTAAACGTACCAGCTGTTAACTTGTACGAAGTAATAGAGGGTCAAGATGAGGCAGGGAAGCCTTATGCATATTTAGCCCCAGTTGCATCTAATGAAGAATTTAGCTGGTATAGCTGGACTGCTTTAATGGCCAATAAGATTACGACTGGTTTAAAAGCGAATAAAACATATTACATGGCCGTTAGCCCAAATTGGAGTGCAAATCAAATCCCATATGAAGGCTATAGCATTTCATCTAAGCTGCTAATCAGCAACCCTGGGGACAAATATGAAGAAAATGATTTGCCTGAGCAAGCAAAAGATTTACCGGCAAAAGGAGTAGAAGCCAACTTTGCTATGCCGAATGATGTGGATACGTATTACTTCACAGCTAAGCAAACAGCAACGTATGGAGTGAAGTTCGTTCGTACTCGACCAACGACTGCTTTGAAGAATAAATACGGTGAAGAATTACTTGCTCCTATTTATGGACAGATTGTGATTACAGAAGATGTGAACAAAAATCGTAAATTAGATGAAAATGAATATGAACGTTCGTCTTATATATTAAATTCTATAGCCGCAGGAATGACCACAGGTTCCTTTAAAGCAAAGAAAAATCAATCGTATTTCGTTAGTACGCTTGGTATGACAGAGTCTGGTTCAGGCATTTCTCTATTACCGTATAAATTAAATATTGATGCGGTGAATCGAAAAGATGAAGATGCCGGTTCTAAGGTGAAAAATAATACACCGTCTAAACCAATTGCATTGAAGAAACAGAATAGCAAGTCTTATGCTGCAACTGCTTACTTAAATGCGGGTTATCAAAATGGAGATACAGATTGGTTCGTCTATAAAGCAACTAAAACGGAACAAGCAACGGTAACACTAAATGCCGGAGCCGAAATTGATGGAATTATCGAAGTGTACAAAAATGGAAAGAGAGTCGCTAAATCCGATTACTATGGACAAGGTGACAAAGAGATTCTATCGTTAAAACTAACAAAAGGCACATACTATATCAAAGTACGCGACAGCAAAGGCCGTGCCTCATTTGACCCGTACACATTATCGTTAAAATTGAAGTAATAGTAGTAGAGATGGGAGGCTGCTCCACAAGTCATGAAAAATGGCTTTCGGGGTAGCCTCCCTATTTAGTTGAACCATCATTCTCTTCAAATACTTCCTTTTTTGCTGGCCTCAAGGTGTGTTGGAGGACAAAAATGAGAAATCAAGCCGGGAAAATGTCCTTCATTAGGGTCATGAAGGACGAAATCGAGAAATCAAGCCAGGAAAATGTCCTTCATCAGGGTGATGAAGGACAAAACTGAGGAATCGAGCCGTGGAAAAGTCCTTCATTAGGGTTATGAAGGACCAAAATGGGGAATTCGGCCAGGGAAAAGTCTTTCATCGACGTCACGAAGGCCCAAAGTGAGGAATTCAGCCAGTGAAATGTCCTTCATCAGAGTCATGTCACAGCGACTTTCCGAACTGTGGATAAAATGTGCACAACTCTGTTGATAACTTCCACCCTGCTCCTTTGTACGGAAGGACGGAATTTCACCCTACAGGCGCAAATTGATTATTTTTTACATCCGACCAGGATATAGCTAATTATGATATAATTTGACTAGTGTCAACTAATAGAAGTAATTAGGAGAGAAACTGTATGTTATCTAGTGTAAAAAAACTATTTAATGATAGTTCAAAAGATTTAAAACGCATTTATAAGCTTGTCGATACAGTTAATAGTTTAGAAAGTAAATATGAAGCATACTCCGATGAAGAGTTGCGCGGTATGAAAGATCAGTTTAAATCGATGTTAGCTGAAGGCAAGACGTTAAAAGATATTCAATGTGATGCGTTTGCTGTTGTTCGTGAAGCAGCGAAACGTGTATTGGGCTTGCGTCATTATGATGTGCAATTAATTGGCGGGTTTGTATTAAATGAAGGCTCAATTGCGCAAATGAATACAGGGGAAGGGAAAACACTCGTTTCTACTTTACCTAGTTATTTGCATGCGTTAGAAGGAAAAGGCGTTCATATCATTACCGCTAATGAATATTTAGCAAGCCGTGATAAAGAGATTATGGGCCAAGTTCACGAAATGCTTGGAATGACCGTGGGCTTAAATATATCTCAAATGGACACTTCTTCTAAAAGAGAAGCCTATGCAGCGGATATTACATATGGTACCGGAACGGAATTTGGTTTCGACTATTTACGTGATAATATGGTGTTTCATAAAGAAGCTAAAGTACAGCGTGGCCATAACTTCGCGATTGTTGATGAAATTGATAGTATTTTAATTGATGAAGCGAGAACGCCGTTAATTATTGCCGGCAAATCAAGCGAAGGGCAAGAGCTGTTTGCGATTACAGCACAAATTATGAAAACGTTCCAGAAAGACGTAGACTATGAAGTGTTTCTAGAAACAAAGCATACGTTTTTAACAGACGAAGGTGCAAATAAGATTGAAAAAGCGTTTGGGATTGATAATTTATATGATCCGGAACATCAAGAGCTGCTTCATAATGTGCTTCAATCATTGAAAGCATACGTGATTATGAAGCGGGATGTTGATTATATTATCAAGGATGGCAAAATCGAATTAATCGATAAGTTCACAGGCCGAGTGATGGAAGGCCGCTCATTTAGTGAAGGATTACATCAAGCCATTGAGGCGAAGGAAGGCGTAGAAATTACGGAAGAAAATGAAACGCAAGCGACGATTACGGTTCAAAACTATTTCCGCTTATACAGCACATTGTCAGGAATGACAGGAAGTGCAACGCCATCGAAAAAGGAATTTTGGGAAACGTATCAGCTTCCAGTCGTTACAATTCCGACGAATAAAACGATTTTACGAATCGATGCACCTGATTTAATTTATAAAGACCAAGCAAGTAAAATGAAGAAAATTGTCTCTGAAGTGAAGCGGGTGAACAGTGTAGGACGTCCGGTTTTAATTGGAACAACGTCTATTGAACAATCGGAAGAGCTGTCCATTCACTTAAAGAAAGAAAACATTAAACATCTTGTCTTGAATGCCAAAACAGAAGCAGATGAAGCGGAAATTATCGTGAAGGCAGGGCAAAAAGGCCAAGTGATGATTGCGACTAATATGGCAGGCCGTGGTACAGATATTTTATTAGACGATGAAGTAAAAGAATTAGGCGGTTTATATATTCTTGGGACAGAGCGTCATGAAAGCGAACGAATTGATATGCAGCTTCGCGGTCGAGCTGGGCGTCAAGGAGACCCAGGGAATTCACAATTTATTATTTCATTAGAAGATGATTTGTTCACATATTATGATGAAGAACAACATGAACGTTATGTAAGTAAAGTAAAAACGGACGCAGAAGGGCTTGTATTATCACCAGCACCTGATAAATATATGAAGAAAGTGCAAGAAACGATTGAATATATGCATCAGTCTGCTCGTAACCACTTATTAAAGCTGGAAAGCCCGTTAAATGAACAGAGTAAAATTATTTATTCTATGCGCGATCGCATCTTAGACCTTGAGACAGAAGAAATGTTTTCTATTTTGCTAGAATATATGGAAAAATATATTCGTCGACTTGTTGCGGTTTATTATCCTGAAGAAGAAGTGCTTGAAGATGGTGTAGAACGCAGTCTAGAATCGTTTATTAGAGAGCTTTCTTTAGTGTTTCTATCATTAGATTGGCAGGAAGAAGAGTTAATCGATGTGGAGCGGGCACAAGTAGAAGAACGAGCAATGGCAGCGTTTGAAGAGTTGAAATCCTATATTTTAACGCTTCAAGAAAATGAGGAGCTTGGTCAACAGCTGAGGAGCTTCATGCTTGAGCAAATTGATACGCACTGGATGAGCCATTTAGATCGCTTGAGCAACATTAAAGAAGGAATTAGCTTGAGCGGATATGGACAGCAAGATCCGTATCAAATATTCGATAAAGAAGCACTAAATGAATTCAACATGTTAATGAATGAAATCGAATCTGGCATTAGCATTCATTTTATGGATCATGTGAAAGAAGAGCTCGAAGAACAGATGGAGGAAGAAGAGTAATGGGGTTATTCGGAAAGAAACAGAAAAAAGCAGAAAACGTAGCCGTTGAAGAAAAGATTGAAACAGCTACAGCAGAAGAAGCCGTTTCAACAGATGCGGATGCCGTTCACACAAAGCTTGTGTTTCATGAAGAGTGGCAGCCTTCTACACAAGAAAAATATGTGTTAATGTTCCGTCATCAACAGTTGCCATCTCTAAAGCCAAATCAAATTTCCATTTCAGGGATTCGTTTGACACGCTTTGAGGAAGATATTCTTGTAGAAGCATTCATTCGTAACACGCTATCTCGAGCTGTGCAATTTGACATGGTGGATTTAGTGTTATTGGATGAAGAGGGTCAACCGATTGTAAAAGGTTCGTTTGATTTATCAGAGATGGGTGAACTTCCAGCGTTATCATGCGTGCCTTGGAGATTTTTCTTTGAGGAAGAATCACTGTTAACCGATACGATTCCAGAAGAAGGCTGGACGATTGCATTTGAATTAAAATCTCAAGCAGCAGAACATCAGTTGGATTTAGAGCCTAACTGGAAAGAGCAATTATCTCAAGCGCAAATTGAACATTTGCAGCAGATTGTCGCAGATCTTCCGGAGTTGAAGGAAGACGAGGTTAATTTTATGGGGCTGGAAGCTGTGTTGAAGGAAGATGCTAGCTTCGCTGTTACTGTGTTCATTCGTAATGGAAGTTCGAAGGCTATTAGCATTGAACAGCTGCCATTAATTGTGGAAGATGCAGATGGCGATCAAGTTTGTCAAGGCGGCTTTGCGCTTAATGACTTTGCCGTACAGCCGAATACGACAAAGCCATGGACGTTTATTTTCCCTGAGCCGCTTGTTCAAAAGAAAAATCCGAATTTATCAAGCTGGAAAGTCTACGTACCGAATGCTTGATAAGCTCAAATCTAAAGACTCCTCATCGATGGATGAGGAGTCTTTTTATCATTAATTTTAAATGGAGGAATTAAGAAAAATCGGGCCAGTTTGTTTGAACTTGATCTCCAGTAATCTTTTCGAGCGTACGATATGTAAAGGGGATAAGTTCAGTTTCTGATTTATCTGTAAATGGTTGAGCTAGTTCATAAGGAATTAACTCAAACTGTTCCTCTTCTTCAGAGATAAAATAAACACCAACAACTTGGCCGTTATTTGTCATATCTAAAGTTACAAAGGCAGGATAATACGTTTCGTCCTTAGCTTTAAGAACAGCCTTTGCTGTAATCAAATTGTTTTCTTCCTCTTCAACAGCAGGATTGCTGATTTTCTCTAATGCTTTTATAGCCCATCCTTGCTTTTTATAACCTCCGATAATTTTAGGAGGGTTCTCCTTTAATTTCTCTAAAAGGTCATTCATTTGTTCCTGAGTAGTCATGTATACCGTATTCCCTCCAATAAAATTAAGTGTTCGAGCGGCGTTAGTTGATGAATTATTATTTATTATACACGCTATATTTTAGATAATACACTTTCTTTCGCTCTATTTCCTTTGCTCTATTTATATAATACACTTTCCTTCATTTACAGGTAAAACAGCACATGAATTTTTGCCAGAACTTAATAATTGTAACATTGTTGTTATTAATCAAACGATTGATTAAAAGGGAAAAAGCGCAATCATTGAATTGGTATGCTCCCCTTATAGTAGACACGTTTTAAAAAGCGCATTAATCTGTCTATTATTAAGGGGGTATTTTTTATGGAGAAAAAAGCAGAGACTTATGATATATCATTCAAGAAAAAAGCAGTGGATTTATTTCATCAAAAGAAGAATTATGCAGCCGTTTCCAGAGAATTAAACACTCATCGAAAAAACATACAACGATGGGTTAAACAGTTTAGTGAAGATGGGATGGTTGGTCTTAGAGAAAAACGTGGCAGAAAAAGTGGGTCTAGTAGAGTCTCTTCATCTACCTTTGAAAATACCCAACAGAAAATAAAGCGATTAGAAGCTGAGAATGAACTATTAAAAAAGCTTTTAAAGATGTGAAAGGAGGAATGAATCTAAAACCTAGTATTCTATTTCCAATCATTAATGATTTATCTAAACAAGCTCACTCTATACAGCTACTTTGTCATCTAGCTAAAGTATCAAGAAGTGGATACTACAAGTGGATAAAGCGTAAAGCATTACCTTCGGAAAAGCAGATAGAGGATGAGAAGCTAAAGCAGAAAATAATAGAATGTCATCAGAAATATAAGGGCATCTATGGCTATAGAAGAATACAAATTTGGTTAAAGAGGACCTATGATATTCATATTAATCACAAAAAAGTTCAACGGTTACTAAGTGAGCTAGGTATTAAAGCAATTATCAGGAAGAAACGAATTTATTACGGTAAGAAAGAACCTTATCTTATCTCGAATAATTATTTAAATAGATCCTTTTACGCTTCTCGCCCTAATGAAAAGTGGGTAACGGATATTACGTACCTCATTTTCAATGGACAGAAACTATACTTGTCTGCCATCAAAGACCTATATAATAACGAAGTTGTTGCGTACCAAATTAGTAGACGTAATGATTATAAACTAGTCTTGGATACTCTTAAAAAAGCCATAAAAGGAAGGAATGTAAAGGGACTCCTTCTCCATAGTGATCAAGGATACCAATACACTTCCCATAACTATAATCAGCTACTCACAAGAAATAAAATGAAAGCTAGTATGTCTAGAAAGGGCAACTGTTGGGATAACGCTAGTATGGAAAATTTCTTTAGTCATTTAAAAACAGAATGTTTTAACCTGCATACTTTTAAAACTTCACAAGAGGTTAGAAGGGCTATTAAAGACTACATTCACTTTTATAACCACGAAAGGTTTCAAACCAAGCTAAACAACCTGACTCCTATCGAATATAGAAGTCAGGCTTCTTAACTGCGCTTATTTTTTTATGTCTACTTGACAGGGGTCAGATCAGAATATCAAGATGCGCTTTTAATTGATTTTGTACCCTTAATCGTTCTTCTTCTGGAACAATTAAGTACCAGATTCCATTAATTCGTTGTCCATTTCCTTCAATAGTCGACTGGTTAATGGATCCTAGAGCTTTTTTGTAATGATTTTGGATGCTCATCATTTCATCGAAGGTTAAATTCGTTTCCACATTTTTACCGAGAGCTTTAAAAATGCCGCGATAGTTTGTTAATGATGATAAGCTGGCTCCTTTCTCGACAATCGCTTCAATCACTTGGCGTTGGCGCATTTGGCGGCCAAAATCACCTCGTGGGTCTTCTTTACGAATTCTTGAATACACGAGTGCTTCTTTTCCGTTTAACGTAATCGTACCTTTTGGAAAACTGTAGCCGCCATGAGAAAGGTTCATATCATTTTTAACCGTAATTCCGCCGACTGCTTCGACAATATCCTGAAAGCCTTCCATATTCATCTTGATATAATAATCAATCGGGACATCTAGAAAAGCTTCAACCGTCTTAATGGCCATTGGAATACCGCCGTATGCATAAGCATGATTCATTTTATCGGTTGTCCCATGTCCTACAATCTCTGTTCGTATATCACGGGGAAGGCTAAGCATTTCCATTGATTGCTTTTTTGGATTGACTGTAACAACAATCATTGTATCCGAGCGTCCAACATCATTTGCTCGTTCATCCACACCTAATATGAGCACAGAAAAAGGATCTTTATTTTTGAATTTAATATCTTCTAGTCGTTTTTCACTTTTATGTTCGGTTCCTTGCATACTGTTGACGGCCCCTTTTAGTGATTGGTAAACCATCGCACCATATACAGCGCCGCCAATTAGGAACAGAAGTAATAGAATGCCGAAAAATTTCAGCCATTTATTTTTTCTCTTCTTCTTTTTACGTTCTTGTCTCATTGCAACACCTCCTAATTTGTTACTATGAAAAGGGATGATTTAAGGAAAAAGCGAAGGGAGTTCTACCTTCGCTTTTTTTATTATTAGCTTTGTTAAGCCGCTATTTCATCTTCATTCGTTTCTTGCGGTTCAGTCGTTTCTGCAGGCGGCTCTTCAACTGGGAGAGCTTGTTCAATCTCAGACTGCCACTGCTCTAAGAAGGCTTCTGCTTGTTTAAACCTTTCTTTTGCTGCAGCTTGTTGATTCAGCTGCTCAAGCTTCACTAACTGTTCCTTAACGGCTTCATATTCTTTATTATCTGCTTGTTTATCAATTGTAGTCAGTAAAGTATAGCGGGCCATTAAGTTTGTAATAGCTGGTAAGTCTTTTTCTACAGGTGCGATATATTTCTTTTGAGCGAGTGTACGTACTTTTTTACTATACATATTCGAAATCTTTGTTTCTGTCGTATTTGTTGCCTTTTCCCATGTTATAAACAAACTGTTTGTCTTTGTATTAAGAGTTCCTTTTGTAAGAGCACTGATCAGCTCTTCATGGGTATCTGCTAGGCTTTCACCAGCCTTCACTGCTGTTTGATAAGTCAGATAGCGATCGCGATATAGTTTAGTTATTCGTAAAGATGCATTCGCTGATGTTTGGTAAGCTTTAGGCAGTTTAGCAATGGCTTTTTCTTGCTTCGTAATTTCTTGCTTTGTTTTATTATAAAGGGTTGTCTGTGCATTTGTAATGCGCAAATCACTTGTTTTGTTTACAGAAGTGAAATAATACGCTGAAAGTTTCTTTGCTGTTTTGTTAAAGGTTTGAATGTCTGTTGTTAGAGCTTTGCTTTTGGCAAGCTGTTCTGTGTTATATAGTTTGGCTCCTTCTTGGGCAGTATATAAACCAATAGCTGCGTTTTCTTGCCAAATCTTTTTAAAGTACTTAATTGGTACATGTGTTTCTCCTGCATATGGTGCTACTTCAATTGTGTAAGCAGGCTTCTTTTCGGCAGTGGAGAACCAGTCACTAAACCCGCCGCCGCCTGTATAGCTAGAAGGGGAGATTAAGCGATAACCTGTCATACTGCTGATTTTTCGAGCATGTGTACGATCTCTTGTATAACGGCTGCCTGTTTGACCGTATTTCCAGAAAAGGATTTGCCCGCTTGAATGATAGGAAATGGCCATTTCCGGGTCCGTATCTTTAACGAAATCGAGGACAACCTTTGTTTCTTTTGCTGATTCGGGGCTTTTGCCTTTGTAATTTTTGAATTTTGGTACAGAGCCGCCGCTGATATATTTCCAGCGAGCATCATATTGTCGGTTTAAGTCAATGCCTTTTCCGTTTGCTTTCCAACGCTGAAAGTTTTTGCTTCCGTCATTCATTTTAATCAACTTAGCATGATCTTGCTTAGGGAAGTATGTAAGCCCTGTTTGTTGCAACGTTACGCCATCTGGATTAACCATTGGGATAAACCAGATCGTTGTACTGTTTAAAATTTTCTTGGCATCATACCCATTTATTTTGCTTCCTTCTTCATAAGCATAGGCATATTTATCAATCATGTTCATATTAACAGTTGTTGTAATCCATTCACGAGCGTGATGGGAGCCGTTGATGAAGACAGTCGCATCTCCTTTTCCAAGAGCGACAGCATAAATATTCCGTCCATATTCAGAGGTCCCAATCACTTTGGCCTCTACTAAATCGGGATAGGCTTGTTCTAATTTTTTTATATCTTTGACCATTTTAGAATACGTATACGTTTGATTTGGATTGACAATGTACGATTGTGCGGAAGCAATTTCTGAGAACAGAAAAGATATTCCGAAACAAATCAATACGGATAGGAGTAGCTTTAATTTGTTCATACGAGTCACCTTTTGAATAGAATATTGAGTTATTTCATAAAAAAAACGAGCTTGGTAATAAGCTCGGTGGTTTAAAAGTCTAATTTTTTATAGCCTATTAATCTACTTTTATAGTAAGAGCTGTTGACAGAGCTAATCATGACACCTTTGCTTGAGCTTGCATGAATAAATTGATTATCGCCTAAATAAATGCCAAGGTGGTTAACGACCGATCTGTTTGAGCCTGTAGCGAAAAAGACTAAGTCGCCTCGCTGTGGTGAGGATACTTTTTTGCCAAGAGCGTAATAAGTAGAAGAAGAATGTCTAGAAATGCTATATCCGGCTTGTTTAAATGCATAATAAACAAAACCGCTGCAATCAAAGCCTGCAGGAGTTGAACCAGCCCATGAATAAGGTGTACCGATTACCTTTTTGGCTTCTGCGATGACTTTGTCGATGTTTGGACCATTTTCTTTCTCATATGTATTAGCTGATGGCTTTGTTTCTTCTGGTAAGTCGATAATGGTTTCCGTTGATGAGCTGGATACAATTAATGTGTCCCCGACTTTAATGACATTAGAAGACAATTTATTTAGTTGTTTCAACTCACCTAATGTTAAATTATGTTTGTTTGCAATCTTGGTTAATGTATCGCCAGCTACTACTTTGTAAGTAGTCGTTTTTTCATTTTTGATAGAAACAGTTGCTTTTGCTGCTGTCGTTTCTTTTTTTGCTTTAGAAGCAGATGTCACTAATTTTTGGTTCGCATAGATTGTATTAGACTTTAAGTTATTTAATTCTTTTAACTTGTTAACAGTCAAATTATACTTTTTGGCGATTTTTGTAAGTGTGTCGCCTTTTTTGACAGTATAAGTACTGGCTGAAGCAGATGAAACAAATAGACCTGATAGCAGAGCTGCTGCTGAAAAAGCGACAATACTTTTTTTCACGAACGTTTACCTCCCATGAATCTCTCATATATCTTTGTTCCTATTCTATCAAACAAAAGAGTGGGAATTATATTACAGTTATATTACAAAGTGGTTTAATAGGTATATATAACTGATTTTATTGAAAAAAATATTACAAATTTCTAAAAAAAACTTCCCATGAATATGGAAAGTTTTTAGAGTAAAGTATTTTTTTGGTTGGTAATTAGTTTAATGGTCATGGTTACTTTTTTGTTTATTTGAGTCGGTTACTGTCGTGTTTACGGTATATATGCCATTTTGTACTTGTATATTGTTTGAATTTGTCTCATTTTAGATAAATTTGTGATTACTTGTTTACGTATTTCGAACGGTGACATAAGCGACTCTGTAAACGGAATGTTTTCCGTTGCTCATTTTAGCTGTGACTTTTATTTGACCAGATGGTGCAAAGGAGCCGCTATCTGTTTTTCCATCCCATCTCCTTGTGTACGTGCCGCCTGTCCAGGCTTTATTTGTAGCTAGTCTTCGAATAACCTGACCCTTTGAATTTTTAATATATAAAGAGATTTTTGTTCCTTTTTTAGCGCTAAAGGATATAGGTAGATTATTTGTTCCATTGAAAGCAATCGTACGACTAGATAGTTTAAGCTTTGACATCGGTAGTGCAGGTGTTTGTTTTAAGGCTGCATAGGCATTGATTCTTCCGTAGCCGTAATATTTGTCCCGTCCTTTAGCTCCTAAATCAACGCTTGATTTTTTTAAAATATTCTCGACTTCTGTTGGGGTAAGGAACGGATTCTTCGATAAGATTAAAGCACAAGCTCCGCTGACGGTTGGTGCAGCCATGGATGTTCCGCTGTCTTTCGCGTAGCGGCCCTTTGGAACCGTCGAGTAGATGTCGACACCAGGAGCGGCTAGGTCAATATAGGAACCGAAATTAGAAAATGCAGCTCGCGTATCCTTTTGTGTCGTCGCACTCACTGCAATGACGTGCTTATGTGATGCAGGATACTGAAGGCGACTTGTGTTATCGTTTCCGGCAGCGGCGACAACGATTACGCCTTTTTTATAGGCTTCTTGAACAGCATAGTCCAGTACATCGGTGTAATCTTCTGTTGTTAAGCTTAAATTGATAATATCAGCGCCTGCTTGAACCGCATAATCGATGCCATCAACGACTGTATAAATATCGGCTTCTTCACCTTCGAATACATTAATAGGAATAATCTTTACTTTCGGTGCAATGCCGGTAATACCTGTTTTATTCATTGAGGCAGCGATAATTCCAGCAACATGGGTTCCATGAGCGCTAGCTGGTATCGACTTTCCGCCGGTAAGCGCATTGTAAGGTGCAATGATATGTGCTTTTAAGTCTGGATGACTCGTTTGAACCCCGGCATCAATCACGGCTACTTTAATATCGGGACTTCCAAATGTGACATTCCACGCTTTTGGCATATTGATTTTTTTTAGATGCCATTGCTTTGAATAGTAAGGATCAGATGGCGTATGATTCGGCGTCACTTCATAGTTTCGATCGACTAATTCTACTTGTTGGAATGCTGAAAGCGTAGCAGCGACCGTATTTAAATCGCTTCCTTCCGGGAGTGATATAAGTGAAAAGTTCCCATTTTCAATCGTTGAAAGCTCATTGGCGTGAACGGTTTGAAAAATCGTTTGCTTTTGAGTAGAACTTGTTGAATCGTTAAATTTAATAATTAATTGATTAGCTGAAGGATCGGTCGCTGCTGCTAACGATCCATTGATTAAATAAAGAGTGAAAATAAGTAAAAAGGAAAGTAAAGTTCTCATGATAAATCTCCTCGTACTAGTCATTTATATATATTTGTATAATAACTAGTTTGATAATAGTTAATTTTAGCATGATGTATAGTGGAATCCTATGATTAATACAAATTATCCAAAAATCTACAAAACTTGTTCACAAAGTCCTCTTATTCTCCGATAATTATAGAAAGGGTAAAATAAAAAGAATTAGAGGTGAAGGTGTGATTAGGGCAAAATGGTTAGTTGCTAGTGTGCTTGCTTTGTTTATGTGTCTATTTACTAGCAGTGAATATGCGATTTCAAAAGCGGAGGCAAGCGAAAGTAAGTGGACGGTGACGTATTATTCAAAGTTGAACTTTACAGGTTCAACGGTACAGAAGCAAGCAGACCGTATAAACTACTCATGGGGAACTTCAAATCCTGTTAAAGGAATCCCGCAAAATCGTTTTTCTGCAAAAATGACGAAAACGATTTCCGTTTCAAGCGGGGGAGCTTACCGAATTTCCGGTAAAGCAAATGATGGCGTGAGAGTATATGTGGATGGGAAGAAACAAGTGGATGATTGGAAGTCTGGCTCACATATATTTAGCAAAGATGTGATGCTTTCAAAAGGCGAGCATAAGATTGAAGTCCACTATTATGATCAAACAGGGACGGCCTATATTACAGTAGATGTCAATAAAGTGGCTGTGAAACTATCAACAGAGCAGTGGACGGGATTACTTTTCCCAAGTAAAAACTTCACTGGAACACCAGTTAGTACGTCCGTTAAGTCGTTGAATGCTTCTTGGGGCTCTAAAGCGCCGCATACAAAGATTCCAGCAGGAACGTATTCTGCCGTGTATCAAAAGAAAGTAGTTGTG
Organism: Peribacillus asahii; assembly: GCF_004006295.1. Lineage (NCBI taxonomy): Bacteria > Bacillati > Bacillota > Bacilli > Caryophanales > Bacillaceae > Peribacillus > Peribacillus asahii. Next base: position 4,450,213 of record NZ_CP026095.1, on the reverse strand, counting down.
GCAAAAGACACGAAGTACATATTGATGGGCAAAGCCAATGATGGCATCAGAATTTATGTAGACGGTAAGAAACAAGTGGATGGGTGGAAGCCTGGTACGAGAAACTTTGAGAAAAACCTGACCTTGAAGAAGGGAACGCATACAATCAAAGTGCAGTACTACAATGAGAGTGGCAGTGCAAGATTGCAGGTTGATTTAAAAGAGGCCTCCACTGTGACACCTCTAGGAAAATGGGATGTTACGTTTTATGATCAAAAAGAATTAAAAGGAAGTCGAGTGAAACAAACAGCTAGTAAGTTGAATTATAAGTGGGGCACAACATCTCCTGCTTCTGGCATTCCAAGCAATGGGTTTTCAGCAAAGTTTGTGAAGCGAACTAATCTAAGCGGTGGTACTTATATTATCTCTGGTGGAGCGAATGACGGTATCCGCGTATATGTAAACGGCAAAAAACAGATTGATTATTGGAAAAACGGAACGTATACGTTTAACCAAGAAATCAAGCTAGATCCTGGTATTGCAATTATTGAAGTACGCTATTATGACCATACAGGGGATGCACGCATTCAAGTGAATGTAACGAAGAAATCAAAAAAGAAGTCGGTTGCCTACAGTAGCCATAACATTACACTGGATACAGCTTTAACGAAGCAAATGACGACTTCACCACAAACCGATAAGAAATATGGCGCATATGTTCCAAAAAGCAGTGTGAAACTAGCTTCTACAGGAACGAGCGGAAAAACGGTCGATAAAGTTGAGATTATTACGACTTCATCCCGCTTATTAGGAAATCTAAAAGCGAATACGAACGTGACGATTCAAGGTGAAAAGTCATTTAATGATACGGACTATTATAAAATTTTAACCAGCTGGGTGAATGCTTCAAAAACTGATACGAAGTATTACTTGAATCCAGACAGCTTTACGAATCAAAACGAGAAGGAATATTATCAATATGTGAAGCTTTCTGCGTTCTCTGCTTTAAATGAAGATGAGTTGAATAACAAAATTCTATACAATAAAGGGATTTTAAAAAATCGAGCCAATGCTTATTTAAAAGCTGGGTTTAAGTACGATGTGAATGAAATTTACTTAATCTCTCATTCATCTCTTGAAACGGGGAACGGTACATCCCGATTAGCAACAGGGGTGAAAGTGCAAACGAAAAAAGATAGTAAAGGTAAAATTGTTTATAACGAAAATGGTGAGAAAGAAATTGTTGTGCTAGATAATGATGCCAAGTCGTATGAAGCAAAAGTGTATAATATGTACGGTATTGGCGCTTATGATAACTGTGCGCTTGAATGTGGAGCAAGACGTGCGTTCAATGAAGGTTGGACAACGGCAGATAAAGCGATTATTGAAGGAGCAAAATTTGCCGCTGAAAATTATATTTATGCCGGACAAGATACGCTCTATGAAATGAGATGGAATCCAGAGGCTCTTGTGACAAAAGGAGTTCCGTATCATCAATATGCAACAGATATCGGTTGGGCCGTTAAACAAACACGCTCTTTTGAGCAGTTATATTCACTGCTCGATAGCTATACAGCGGAATATGATGTACCACGTTATAACTAGCATACGAAAAATGCCCATGCATTATGCACGGGCATTTTTTTTCATTTCTGCTGAAAGTAAAAGGTCTATAAGCTGTTTACTCGATTGTCCATTGGAATAGGTGTTCCATTTCTCGTTAAATGGTGCCACTTTTTCAAGCATGAAATCATGTGAGTGGATTTTTTCGACAATTTCTTCAGTATTATACACAATAGGACCGGGCATACTTTCTGTATAATCTTCCCAAAAACCGCGACGCTCAGCATATTGTTCTAAATCATAAGCAAAAAAGAGCATGGGCTTTTGGAAGAAAGAAAATTCAAAAGGAATCGAAGAATAGTCCGTAATTAATAAATCGGTTATAACTAATAGCTCGTTTATCTGCAATCCACGTTTTATTTGATACACAAAGCCAGGAAATTGCTGCGTCATATTTTGATTCATTGTTACAGCAGGATGAAGCTTTAATAAAACAACATAATCCTTCTCATGCAGCTCTTTATACAGCAAATCTAAATCTAACGCAATGGTGTCGGCATGTAACTCTTCATCGCGAAAGGTTGGGGCATAGAGAATAATTCGTTTAGTTTTTAGCTCTGGGAACGCTTGGTAAAAAGCGCGGCGTGAGCGCTCTTTTGCCTGTTCATCAAAAAAGAAATCCGTTCTCGGTACACCTGTCCGTAAAATTTGGCGATCTTCTACTTGGAAGCTTTCTTTATAGATATCAGCCATAATCTCTGAGCCGGTTGTCACGTAATGAAAGCGGCGGTACACCTCTAAAAAACGTTTTTGAGCTCGTGCTGAACGATATTGAACAGATGGATCGCGCAGACCAAACTGTTTAACCGCTCCTGCTGCGTGCCATACTTGTACACAGGTTACTTCTTGTTTGAAGGTAACGGCAGCAAGAAAGCCAAAGTAATTATCGATGACAACCCATTTCGACGTAGCAAGATGATAAAAAGCCCGTAACATATGAAAGATATTCTTCGTTTCAAACGGAAGGACGATGGTATGTCCATCGCCCTTTGCATCAAGATTGCTGCCTGATTTTGTTAACAATACTTTTTGAATGGGAATGCTTTGTTGATTGATTTCATCCAAAAGAAATTGGCAATTATCACCGAACGAAGAGACAAAGGCAATCTTATTTCGTACAGGGAAGAGTTTACAGATAGAGAATAGTACTTTAATGAAAAGTAAATATCCTTCTATAAAAAGTTCCCTAGTCATTATTTAACTTGCAAAAGATCATCTTTAATTTGGGAAGTAGAGATACCGATTGTTCTTGGCAAGTATACGACTTCACATACTTCTGATAACTCATCGAATTTGCCTTTCCAATCGTCTCCCATAACAAAGATGTCAATGCCTTCGCGAATAATATCTTCTTTCTTTTGTTCCCAGTTGTTTTCTGGAATGACTTTATCAACGTAACGAATGGATTCTAAAATCATTTTTCGGTTTTCGAAGCTATGGTACGCTTTTTTATCTTTTAATGCATTGAATTCATCTGTTGAAATCGCAACGATTAAATAATCGCCTAATTCTCTAGCGCGCTTTAATAAATTAATATGTCCCCAATGAAGTAAATCAAAGGTTCCATATGTGATTACTTTTTTCATGTTTTATTTCCTCCCGTAGGTCGTTTCAATCTATAATCAATAGAATATTTATGAACGAAAAAGTCCATCATAGTGGAGAAGAGATAAGATAAGCCTACTTTATTATAACCTATTATATTTACAATGAAACAACAAAATTTTAACATCAATTGTTCAAATATTACAATGCGTTCGGATTTATCCTCCATTTTATAATGTATCTAGTGGATATTCAATATAAATCACCTTTTAACATAGAAAACCCCGAATAGGGAGAGTGTCCTATTCGGGGCAATCTTGCGTTTTTCATAGTTTAATAAGTTGGTAGATACGTTGTTACATCTAATTGAAGATTGTATGTAGAAAGGGCATCATACATCTTAGCAATTCGATCGGTTTGTTTAACAGCCCAGCCAATATCTGTTGCATATTGGTGTGTCGCATATCCGTATTTCTCCATACCTGCTGGATTCCAGCGCATTTTATATAGTGTATCTTGGCCAGCATTTACATAACCATTTCCGATGAACTGTGCACCGCCGATAATCGCTTTTTCAGGAGTTGTCCAGCCAGCTTTATAGGCGTATTCAGAACCGCACTGCAGGGCACAAGCATCTTTAGCACCGATTCCGAACATATTATAAACGACTTTTGGTGTAACCGCTTCGCCGTCTACTTCGCTTACTTTTACACCATTTGAAAGAGTAGAGTAGCCATTTCCTGTTTCAAGCAAGGCATGGCTAATTAAATAAATTTCATTTACACCATGTGTTTTAGCCGCTGTAATGAAGGCTTCTCCTTGATTAGCTAGAATGCCTTTTCCACTTAATAAAGCATTATTAAGTTCTGTGGCCTTTGTGCCTGCGAGGTCTGATAGAACTAAGAACTGATAGGAAGATGTGTCATTCGCTAAGAAGTTCGTTGGATCTACGTAATGTTTAACTTGTGTTGCATTGGCTGCTTTCCAAGAGCCGGACTCATCTGTCATAGGATTCACTTTGACTTGCATTGCTGTCGCTTCATCTACTGTTAAGTTATAGTAAGATAAACCTTTGACATCGTCTTTATGTATGTAACCAGTTGTTGATGTTCCTGATATGTATATGGTTGCCGTATACCAATTCTCAGAAAATGTTCGGTATTTTAACACTTTACTTTGCGTATAGCTTCTTAATACAGAAGCATTGGTAGATGCTTTACTATATACGTTGGTTGGATTTTTTAAAGCTGCACCTTCCAAAAGTTGTTGCTTGGAAGTCCAAATTTTCTCAATATCATTGACGTGAATATAGCCTGTTTTCTTTTCGCCATTCACATATACGGTTGCAGCATACCATTTAGATGTGAAAGTTTGCATTTTGAGAATCGTTCCTTGTGCATAAGACTTTAACTTAGTAGCACTTGTAGAAGCTTTCGCATAGACGTTTGTTGGCTGCTTTAAACCGATTCCAGAAACAGGTTCTGGAGATGTAATGATCTTTTCAACATCGCCTTTATAAATATAGCCTGTTTTCTTTTCGCCATTCACATATACAGTTGCAGCATACCATTTAGATGTGAAGGTTTGCATTTTAAGAATCGTTCCTTGAGCGTATGATTTTACTGTAGCAGAGCTTGTTGAAGCTTTAGTGTATACGTTCGTTGGTTGATCTAAACCGATTACAGAGACAGACACAGGGGATGTCGTCGCCGTTTCAACATCGTCTTGATGGATGTAACCAGTAACGGCTTTGCCACTTACATAGACCGACGCCTTATACCAATTGTCACTATATGCTTGGTAACGAAGAATCGTTCCTTGACTATAGCTTTTTAAAACTGTTGAACTTGTGTTTGTTTGCTCGTACACCTTCGTGGAACCATCTAACGCTACACCTTGCAAAGTAGTAGCAGCGGAAGCGATAGAAGTTGAAAGAGGCAGCAGAGCGAGTACAAATAGCAGCGTGAAAAAATAGTTGCGAATCTTTTGCAGCATACATTCTCCTCATTTCGTTAAAATTGCTAGAGTATCCATAATAATCTATTAACCTATTAATTCTAGCATGTGATGTAAAGGAAATGAGGGATGTTTAATTTTGTAACGTATTTGTAATGAGCTTGTAAAATAGGATGAATAGAGGCGAAGTAGTTCGCGTCTAAATGGACATATTATAGAAGAAAAACGAGAATTTTTTGAATAAGTAGAGCGCCTCCTGCCCTTTCTCAGGACGGTACAAACTAATAAAATGAAACAAATGGCACAAAAGTATAGCACTATTGAGAAAAAATAAAAAAACGTATATGATTTTAAAGGTACTAAACAGCCGTAAAAAGCCTAACTTAAACTAAGAATTATGGGTGATTTCTATGAGATGGAGTTCTTTTCGAAATTTACTATATAAGAAAAGACCTAAAGTGAAATTGAAGCACAATATATCGATTGTGCAAGATAAAGAAAACGTTACAATCCAAGGAGAGTTTTCTAAAGAGTATTACTGTGCCAAGGAACTGTGGTTTAGATCTAGAAGAGAGGAAGAAGATGTAATAAAGGTTGCAGAAATTGCTCCGACTCCTAACTTTCTATTTCAGGTTAATTTGGAAGAGTTGCTGAACAAGTTTCAAGATCTTGAACCAACGATATACGATTGTTATCTCAAAGTACAGGTTCCTGTTGAAGAATTAGCAGAAAAAACGTTAGAACGAATTGAAGAGCAAGCGGAGTTTTTCGAGGAAAATGGAGTGAAAGTAGCCGAATACTTCATTCGTTTTGGACGCTTTCAAAATACAGTTATTCAACAGACACAGGCGCATCAATCGGGAGAGAAACAAGGCGGATTTATTATAACGAAAAAAGGGAATATATCCTTTGCTTATAATGTCATTCTATCTCCTTCTATTAAGTTACAGATTGATAAAATTCAAAATCAAGCAAATAAGATGGTTATCGAAGGAAAAATGTTTACGAAGAACTCTAGAATTGTATCTGGAGAAGGGGTTGTTAGAGGAAGAAATAATAAGAAGGAATATTCTGCACATGTTTCTTTTCTTCATAAAGAAGAGGCCACGATAAAGAAGTATGGCCTAAATCGTTATGAATATGTATTGGAGTTTGACCGTGAACATTTAGTGAGTGATCAATGGGAAGATGACATATACGATTTTTATTTAAATTTAGAGCTGCATGATCAAGAAGAAGAGAAATTAGTGCGGATTGGCCGTCCGACGACAAGAGTGAAGTTATTTATTAAGGAAGATTCTGTACAAAAAAATGATGCAGTAGCGGTCATTAATCCTTATTTTACCTTTAAAGCCTCCAATCTTTCGTTAGAAGTGTACAACTTTCCTGTGGAAACGTATCGTTTCTTAAAAAAGAAAATGCGTTGGTCGAAGCTTCTGCGAGCCGCTCATAAGAAAGATGATGTGTGGATCGTTGGAGAACGAACTTATAAAGCACAGGATACGGGATATCATTTCTTTAAGCATATGAGACAGAACTACCCTGACAAAGAAGTCTACTATGTGATTGAAAAAGAATCTCCAGAAGCAAAAAATGTGGAACCGTTAGGCAATGTTTTATATTTCAAATCAAAAGAACATATTATGAAGACACTTATTTCAACGAGAGTCATTTCATCGCATCATCCGGATTATTTATATCCAATCCGTACAGGTTCTTTTAAAAGAAAAGTGAAGGCGTTAAAAGTATTTCTTCAGCATGGGGTTATGGGGACGAAGAATATGGTCGCCAATTATGGGAAAAATTCGTCTTCAGGTTTTAATACGGATATTTTCCTCGTGAGCTCTGATTTTGAAAAAGATATGATTGTCACGGACTTTGGCTATGATGAAAATGAAGTGTTTGTCACGGGGCTTTCGCGTTTTGATAAGCTGTTTGAAAAAGATGTCGCTGTGAAAAAGCAGCTATTAGTTATTCCGACTTGGAGAGACTGGATTACATCGGACGAGGCGTTTTTGGAAAGTGAATATTTCGAGCGCTATCAACAGCTGATTCATCATCCTGATTTGCATTCACTTGCGAAAACACATCAGTTTGAAATTATCTTTTGCTTGCATCCGAATATGCAAAAGTTTACGCATTATTTCCAAGATGCTCCTGTTAAAGTCATTAGTCAAGGGGAAGTGGATGTACAGCGTTTGATTAAAGAAAGTGCGATTATGATTACGGACTATTCAAGTGTCGCCTTTGACTTTAGTTTTCTACACAAACCTGTCATCTATTATCAATTTGATAGAAGCCGGTTTATTGGGAAACGCCCGTCACATTTGAATTTAGATAAAGATCTTCCGGGAGATATCGTCAATGAGCTTGAGGACTTGCTCGTGAAGCTTGAAGAGTCTGCTAACAGTGATTTCATCATGAAGGAAGAGTATATTGAAAGAGCCAATCGTTTTATTAAATATCGAGATTTAAATTCAAGTGAGCGTATATATGAAGCGGTTCAGGAAGCTGAAAAAGAAGAGGGCTTAGTCGCGAAAGCTGTTCATCACCCTGTTTCCAATGTGTTGAAAAATCGCTTTAGAAAGAGCAAGCATTATTTCCCGATTATGAAAAAAGCTTATAAAGTGATGTCAAAGGTTATTCCGGTTGATAAAAATTTAATCCTGTTTGAAAGTGGACTTGGAAAACAGTTTTCTGATAGTCCAAAATATATTTATGAAGAGCTGTTAAAAAGGGACGCTCCTTATAAAAAAGTATGGGTTTATAATAAGAATCTACCAGTTAAGGATAAGCAGACGAAGCGGATTCAGCGATTGAGCCCCGAATATTATTATTATTTAGCAAAAGCGGGCTATTGGGTGAACAATCAAAACTTCCCAACTTACTTAAGTAAGCGGAAGGAAACGACGTATCTTCAAACGTGGCATGGAACGCCGCTGAAGAAAATGCAATTTGATATTGAAAATATTCAAGGAAGAGACGATGAATATTTAAATAGAGTGCATCATGCGACGAAAACATGGGATTACTTAATTTCACCTAGCCCATATGCGTCAAAAGCATTTAGAAGCGCCTTTCGTTATGAGAAAGAAATGCTTGAAGTGGGTTATCCGAGAAATGATTTGTTTTACCGAGATGACGTCGATGGATTATCGAAGGAGATTGTTCGTAAATTAAAATTACCGAGCGACAAGAAAGTGATTTTATATGCGCCAACGTTCCGCGACAATCAAACATCGAAAAACAATAAATTTGTGTTTGAACTTAATTTTGATTTAGAAGCGATGAAACAAGCGCTTGGGGATGAATATATTCTATTGTTACGTATGCACGTCGTTATTAGCAATAATTTAACGATTCCAGAAGAGTATCGAGACTTTGTGATGAATGTATCGAAATATCCTGATATACAAGAGCTTTACTTAATTAGTGATATATTAATGACCGATTATTCTTCTGTTATGTTTGATTTTGCTAATACGAATAGACCAATCCTGTATTATACGTATGATTTAGATGATTACCGAGATAATCTGAGAGGGTTCTATATCGACTTTGAAGATGAGGCCCCAGGTCCATTATTGAAAACAACAGAAGACATTATCGATGCAGTGCTGCATTTAGATGAGATAAATAAGAAATATGAGACAAAGTATCGTGCTTTTAGGTCCAAATATTGCGGCCTAGAAGATGGAAAAGCAAGTGAAAGAGCAGTAGATTTGGTTTTTAAGGATTAATATATTGTTCTGGAATTTCAGCACGTTTTGTTTGTCTGGCTGCAGGCGCCTTGCTTCGGAAGGGAAAGGCGCCCTACGCTTTTCTTAGGAAGGAGAAGTATATAGTATATGGCATCATTGACGCATAAACTAAAGACGATGCTTACGAATGCATATAAAGTCGCTTTCGGCATTGCAGGGAAAGTGTTGCCTGTTGATAGAAAGCTTGTGATGTTTGAAAGCTTTCTTGGCAAGCAGTATAGCTGCAATCCGCGAGCGATTTATGAGTATTTGCAAAACCATCATCCGGAATATAAGATGTATTGGAGTGTGGATAAACGGTATACCAAAACCTTTGAGGATGCAGGTATTCCTTATGTGGCCCGTTTTACGATTCCTTGGCTTTTGAAAATGACACGTGCCCGCTTTTGGGTATCGAATAGTCGTTTGCCGCTTTGGATTCCAAAGCCCAAGCACACTACTTATTTACAAACATGGCATGGAACACCTTTGAAGAAATTAGCAGCAGATATGAAAGAAGTACATATGCCTGGCACGGATACGGAAAAATATAAGAAGAATTTTCATGAGGAATCGAGTAAGTGGGATTATTTAATTTCACCGAATGCGTACTCGACGGAAATTTTTGCTCGTGCATTCAATGTCAGCCCGTCTAAAATTATTGAAACTGGCTATCCACGCAATGATATACTGTACAATGGGAACAATCGTGATACAATCGATTCATTGAAGCAAAAAATGGGGATTCCATTAGATAAAAAGGTGATTCTTTATGCACCAACGTGGAGAGATGATGAGTTTTATGGCAAAGGCAAATATAAATTTGATTTGCAGCTGGATCTTCATAAAATGCGCGAAGAATTAGGACAAGAGTATGTAATTCTTTTGCGTTTGCATTATTTGATTGCCGAAAACTTAGATTTATCTTCCTACGAAGGATTTGCTTATAATTTTTCAAACTATGGCGATATCAGTCATTTGTATTTAATTTCTGATTTAATTTTAACCGACTATTCATCGGTGTTCTTTGATTATGCCAATTTAAAGCGGCCGATGCTGTTTTATGTATATGATATTGACAAGTATCGAGACAAGCTTCGCGGATTTTATTTTGACTTTGAAGCGACAGCACCAGGTCCGTTAGTGAAAACGACAGATGAAGTGATTGCAAGCATTCGCTCTTTAGCTGATGCAGATGCAAAGAACGACTCCTTCTACGATAGATTTTGTTCGTTAGAAGATGGTGAAGCTTCTCGCCGTGTCGTAGAAAAAGTGTTTTTAGGAAGGTCTGGGTAAATAACTTATGAGTGCAGCGTGGACTGTTTTAAAAGAACAAATTAATCATTTCTATTTAGTGAGGCGCTTGTCGGCTTATGAGATGAAAAGTGCCAATAGCGGCAACTATTTAGGGGTTTTATGGGAAATTATTAACCCAATGATTCAAATTGCGATTTTTTGGTTTGTATTTGGGTTTGGTATTTTTAATCGTGAAAAAGTGGATGGTCATGATTTTCTTCCTTGGTTAATGGCAGGGATTGTTGTGTGGTTTTTTGTGAATCCAGCAACGACACAAGCCTCGAAATCCATTTATTCGCGTTTAACAATGGTTTCGAAGATGAGCTTTCCAATGAGCGTTATACCGACTTATGTTATTGTTGCGAAGCTGTATCAACATTTTATGCTATTAGGTGTCATTATCGTTCTTCTAGCTACAACAGGCTATCTTCCTACAGTGTATATTGTTCAGCTTCCTTATTATATATTGGCTACGATTATTTTACTCGTTTCATTCGGGTTAATTACGTCAACGTTATCGACAATTATCCGTGACGTAAACAATATGGTAGCAGCTTTAATGCGAATTTTGTTTTATTTAACGCCAATTCTATGGGTATTGGATGCGAAAGACCATCCATTGATTGTTCAGATTATGAAGTTGAATCCGTTATATTATATCGTAGAAGGCTATCGCGCTTCACTGCTTGGAGAATCGTGGTATTTCATTGGAAACTGGGAATATACGCTTTATTTCTGGTTTGTTGTGATTGTTTTCTTCCTCATCGGTTCTTCATTACATGTGAAATTTAGAGATCGCTTTGTGGACTTCAAGTAAACGGGACGTGATAAGGATGGAAAAATCAGTTATCGTTAAAAATGTAACGAAAAAATATAAATTATATAAAAAGAACTCCGACAAGCTTTTGGATTTATTGCTGCCAAAAGAGTATGGGGAAGAGTATTTTGCGCTTAGAAATGTTAGTTTTGAGGCGGAAAAAGGCGATGTCATTGGGTTTGTCGGCATCAATGGTTCGGGTAAATCAACGCTTTCTAATATTATCGCGGGGATTGTCCCGCCCACAGAAGGTACGGTGCAGGTAGAAGGGAAATCGGCATTAATCGCAGTATCATCTGGGCTGAATAATAAATTGACAGGTCGCGATAATATTGAGTTAAAAATGCTCATGCTCGGCTTTGATAAAAAACAAATTCAAGAGCTGGAGCCAGAAATTATTGAGTTTTCAGAGCTTGGAAAATTCATCGACCAGCCGGTTAAATCCTATTCAAGCGGGATGAAGTCACGCCTAGGTTTTTCGATTTCAGTTCATATTGATCCAGATGTATTAATTATTGATGAAGCGTTGTCTGTTGGAGACAAGAACTTTGCTGAGAAGTGTTTAGATAAAATGAACGAGTTCAAAGCGAAAGGGAAGACGATGTTTTTCATTAGTCATTCACTTGGGCAAATGAAGAAATTTTGTCAAAAAGCGGTTTGGCTTGAATATGGTGAGCTAAAGGCATATGGAACGATTGAAGAAGTAATGCCGCAATACGAACAGTTTTTGAAAGACTATAAAGCCATGTCCAAAAAGGAACAAAAGAAATTCCGCGAAGATAAAATGAAACAACGTAGTCAAGCGACTGTTTAAATCGTGCATGGGTGACATTCTTTATTTCAAAAAAACGAGGCTGCACCAAAGTTGCATACTTTTGGGACAGCCTTGTTTTTTATAAAGTTCAACTAACCATCAGCGGGGCTCCGCCGATGGTTAGTTGAACTAATCGGACCTTTACGGGCAGTTGTCTCCCGCCTATCTTCTTTGTTTCCTCATAAGTTTGAGGTGGGAGTCTTACTGCCGGTTAAGAGTGGGATAAAATTTTCAAGGTGTTTTAGTGTCTAGCTCAAGGCCAGCAGCTCGTCTTATAGGTGCCTGGAGCTTTTAAAACTAGTGGACAGAAGAAAGGCTGGCAGACATGACAGAGAAGTTTGTAGAGATTTTAACGATTCCTTTTATTCGAACGACAAAAGATGTATTTGTTAATCGAATCATCTATCCTCGGCTTATGAACGAACAAAAAACCTTTGTAGTTACAGCAAATCCTGAAATTGTGGAATATGCGAATAAACATGAAGAATATAAGCAAATTATTTTGTCAGCAGATTATATTACACCGGATGGAATTGGAATTATTTATGCTTCGAAGTGGTTAAAGCAGCCGCTGGAAGAACGAATTACAGGCTACGATATGATGCATGATTTATTTGAACTGGCTAATCTGCATGAATTGAAAGTGTATATGCTTGGTGCTGAGGAAAGGGTCATTGAAGCGGCTGTAGAAAAGGTCAAACAGCAGTATCCACATTTAAGGATTGTTGGGCACCATCATGGTTATATTAATATTGAGGATCAGGAATTGGCCAAGTCGATTGCTGATCTGAAGCCAGACATTATTTTAACAGCACTCGGTTTTCCAAAACAGGAACAATGGGTGAATATGCATAAGCATCTATTTGAAAAAGGGCTGTTTATGGGAGTCGGCGGCAGTTTTGATGTGCTGGCTGAAAAAGTACAACGTGCACCTGTTATTTGGCAGAAAGTGAACCTAGAATGGCTATACCGTCTTATTCAACAGCCAACTCGATGGCAGCGTATGATGGTGTTACCAAAGTTTATGTTAAACGTCTTAAAAGAAAAAGGATAATCCAGAACATAAATTGACAAAAAACTCTTGTTCTTGCAAAATAATTCCATAAAGTAATTTTTTTATAGAGATTTTCGTTGAAAACATATATACTGGGTAAGTGAGTATGAAATCAATAAAACAACGAATGTGAATTTTTTTTGCAAGTACGTGTGTTTTATGTCGAAAAAGAGGTGGGGCTTATGCTATTAGGGGCCTTGTTGATCGCTTTTTTACTATCTATGTTCTTAACTCCTTACGTTGGGAAGTTAGCATTTAAACTAGGCGCAACAGATAAACCAAATGCACGAAAGGTACACAGTAAAATTATGCCGCGTATGGGCGGTTTAGCGATATTTTTAAGCTTTCTCTTTACTTTCTTAATCTTTAGTGACCAAGTGATGCAGCAGCTGCCATTAATCATTGGTGCTATTTTGATTATTATCATTGGAATTGCCGATGATATGGTTGAGTTGCGAGCAGCTCCTAAGTTTCTTGGACAAATTGGTGCAGCCTTGATTATTGTACTTTGGGGCGGTTTGGAAGTAGAGTTTATTAATCTACCATTTGGTGAGCCATTACAGTTCGGAGTATTGAGTATCCCTATTACTATTTTGTGGATTGTTGGGATTATTAATGCCATTAATTTAATTGACGGGTTAGATGGACTGGCTGGCGGTGTCTCAACGATTGCTTTAATTACGATTGCGATTATGGCGGTCATTAAACAAGATATTTTCGTAGCGACGGTTGCTGTAACTGTAATAGGAGCAACAGTTGGCTTCTTGAAATATAATTTTCATCCAGCGAAAATCTTTATGGGTGATACAGGAGCCATGTTTTTAGGGTACGTCATTGCCGTACTGTCTTTACAAGGGTTCAAAAACGTAACGATGGTTTCGTTAATTATTCCAATTATCATTCTAGGTGTGCCGATTTCGGATACGTTCTTTGCGATTATTCGCAGGGTCGTGAACAAAAAACCGATTTCTGCTCCGGATAAATCTCATTTACACCATTGTCTATTAAATGTAGGATTTACGCATAAACAAACGGTTATTCTTATTTATGCATTAGCTGCATCGTTCGGTTTAGCTGCGATTATTTTCTCCTATGCAACGTTATGGGGAGCTTTGTTAATCATAGCTATTTTACTAATTACGATTGAGATTATCGTAGAGAAGATTGGGCTTGTTAGCTCGAATTATCAACCATTATTGAAGATTCTTAATCTGAAGAATGTGAAGGATAAATCATAGATTTATAGAAAACCTCCATATATTGCATATGGAGGTTTTCTAATGGCATGATTTTAAGGTGAGTCCGCATGATTTTTCTTAGAATCGGCATGATTTCTTACAAATTCGGCATGATTTGCCCCGGAATTCGCATGATTCACTTTTGAAAAAAAGCCCTCCGGCAATGGAGGGCTTTTTTCATTGTACAGGTGATTGTACAGCTTCTGTTGGGGTAGACGTTGGTGCAAGGTTTAAATGCGATTGTAGAACATAACGCACTTCTTCAACAGATGTTTCGTCTAATTGATAATAATACGTTCCGTTTAAATATAAATCATTTCCTTTAAGCTTTACAGATTCAAGGTCGATGCCTTGATCAGCTGTAACATAGTTTATGAATCCTTTAATTTGTGAGAATTGAAGGTTCGTTGACATATTGTCGCCAACTGCTTCTATCACATTCGTATATTTCGTCACGCCGTTAACAGACATTGCTTTCGCCATAATGGCTTTTAGAATTTCTTGTTGACGCTCCCCGCGCTGAATATCGCTATCTTGGTGTCGTGTACGAGCAAGTGCTAAAGCTTCTTCACCTGTTACTGTTTGTAAGCCAGGTTGTAATTGAATAGCTCCTTGTTTATCATTTGAATCCATTTCACTAAGCGCATATGGAACATCTACTTCAATTCCATCGAGTGCATCGACCACTTCGATAAATGCATTAAAGTTCATGCGGACGTAATAATCGACAGGAATATCTAATAATTCCTCAATCGTATCCATCGTTGCTTTTGGACCGCCTGCTGCATGAGCTGCGTTAATTTTCGTTGTTGTGTTTTTAGCTGGTATATATACATAGGAATCACGTGGAATGCTTAATAGTTTAACAGACTTTTGATCTTTATTAAACGTAGCAAGTATAAGCGCATCTGAACGAGAGTTTCCTTTAAAATCACGTTCATCACTATCGTCAATTCCAATAAAAAGTATCGAGAAATTGTCTTCAAGCGGATTGACGGCTTCCCCATCACGTTTGGAAGAAACCTCGACAGGATTGTAGGCTTCCTGAAACACATTTTGCGCTTTTAATACTAATTTTGCTCCGTAAGCGGATGTGCCTAATATAAGAACGAGCAGAGGGATAAGGAATAGAAAAACTCTTTTACGCCGCCTCTTTTTTGTTTTTTTGATTTTATAAACACGTCTAGTAGTAGACATCTGTTCTTCTCCTTTTAAAAATAGCCTAATGCATAGATGCTATTTTTCGAGTGTATTTGATAATTTTCTTGAAAAGATAGGCCGAACTTAATTTTACATGGATTTTAGATATTCGTAAAATAAAAATTTCTTTTCAAAAAAATTACACGTAGAAGAGAGCAAGGTGTACTAGGATTTGCTGATTTTTTGTTCCAAATATAGGATATCTCCTTCTTGAATAATCGCTTGTCCATTAGTGAGTTCGGTCATCCAGTCGATGTAGTCCTGCTTCTTTTCTTCTTCCGCGAAAATGTGAATGATGACTTGATCGAGGTATTCGATTTCTTTAATCGTATAGATGGAAGCACGTAATTCATTTTCGAGCTTACCGAGCCACGTGTAGTCGACTTTTGTAGAAACCACACGCATAAGCTTTCGTTCGACAATCCCGGTTGCTTCAATGCCTTCAGAGGTGGATTTACTATAAGCGCGAATAAGACCGCCAGCTCCAAGCTTAATGCCGCCAAAATAACGTGTGACGACAACGGTTGTATCTTTTAAGTTTTTCTTTTTGAGAACTTCGAGAATAGGAACGCCGGCCGTGCCGCTCGGTTCTCCATCATCGAGTGCTTTCTGAATTTCATTACGTTCCCCAATGAGATAAGCAGAGCAATTATGAGTTGCATCTTTATGCTTTTTCTTAATTTCCGCGATAAATGTTTGAGCTTCCTCTTCTGTTTCTGTACGAGCAACGTGGGCAATAAAGCGCGACCTCTCGATGACGATTTCATGCTCCCCTCGATGCTGGACAGTTAAATAATACGGTAACATTCTATTTCTCCTTCCATTAGTTGAGTAAGGGTCTTAGTACCTGTTCCTTGTCATAAAACAGTAAACAAACTTTAATGTATGACGAAAAACCTACATGCTATAATAAAAGCTGTTGGTATAGCAGTATATACTGAATGTTTAGGATGGTATTATCTTGTTGTATTAGGATAATTATTTATAGTCTATAATTAGGTAAAGATATTGTATCATATTTGATTTAGGGTAAATGTTTCAATGGAATGACAAACTCAGCGTATTTTTCATAGCTTTTTGGTACAATATGATTATCATACTATAGTGTCTAAGTCATATTCTACTGAAATGCTAATGCTGCGCTATACCTATGATGTAAGTGGAGGAGTCGATATGTCCATAAAAAATATCAAGACTCAATCTTTGGACATCATCCTGGAAACGATGATTAGCACGGTTGGTGAGAGCAAAGATGAAGTTTTTGAGATTGAAGAGCAGTGCCGCCGTGATTTTGAAGCATTAACGAAAGAGCTTGAAGATATTCGAGTCCGTGTAGCCTTTGTGATTACTGAGAATGACCTTCTAGATAAGAAGGCTCGATTTGCCAGAAAACGGCTTTCAGAGGTTAGCAGGAATTTTAGTAAATTTTCGGAACAACAAGTGCGTGAAGCCTATGAAAAGGCCCATCAGCTTCAAGTTGATTTAGAAATGAATCGACAGTTGGAGAAGCAATTGCGCCATCGTCGTGATGATTTAGAATTTCGATTAAGAAATGTACAGCAAACGATTGATCGAGCTTCTCACCTTGTTTCACAAATAACGGTTGTGATGAATTATTTAACACAAGATTTTAGATTTGTTGGCGAAGCTTTGGAAGAGGCTAGACGCAAGCAAGATTTTGGTTTAAAAATCATTGAAGCACAAGAGCAGGAACGGAAGAAGCTATCTAGGGAAATTCATGATGGTCCAGCGCAAATGCTTGCAAACGTGATGATGCGTTCAGATTTAATTGAGCGTGTGCAGCGTGAAAATGGTCCGGACGCTGCACTAGTTGAAATTAAAAGCTTAAAGGGTATGGTTCGCAGTGCTTTATATGAAGTACGTCGCATTATTTATGACCTGCGTCCTATGGCACTTGATGATTTAGGTTTAGTACCTACCCTCAGAAAATACTTGCAAACGATCGAAGAATATAACAAAGGTGCCAAATTAAGTTTTATTAATTTAGGACAAGAGAAGCGACTGCCTTCTAACATGGAGGTTGCCTTATTCCGGCTTGTGCAGGAAGCTGTTCAAAATGCTTTAAAACATGCAGAACCGACTCTTATTCAAGTGAAGTTATCAATCAGTAAAGAAATGGTGAGTGTTTCTGCGAAAGATAATGGAAAAGGGTTCGATGTGGCGGTTCAAAAGGAAAACTCATTTGGTTTAATTGGTATGAAGGAAAGAGTCGATTTATTAGAAGGAGAACTCACTATTCATTCATCTCCTAAAGAAGGTACACTTGTTCTTATTCAAATACCTTTTATAGATTAAACAGAAGAAACAGCATATAACAAATAGAATGTAGGGAGATGTAGAAGCCGATGAAAACGAATATTGTTATTATTGATGACCATCAGCTTTTCCGTGAAGGTGTTAAGCGTATTTTAGATTTTGAAGCGTCTTTTGATGTGGTAGCAGAAGGCGACGACGGCAGCGATGCGGTGAATTTGGTTGAAAACTATCATCCGGATGTTGTCATTATGGACATTAATATGCCAAACGTAAATGGGATAGAAGCAACACAGCAGTTGATTCAGCAGTATCCAGAGACAAAAGTAATCATCTTATCGATTCACGATGATGAAAACTATGTACAGCATGCACTTAAAACAGGTGCTCAAGGCTATTTATTAAAAGAAATGGATGCGGATGCTCTTATTGAAGCTGTACGTGTTGTAGCGGATGGAGGTTCTTATTTACATCCGAAGGTGACGCATAATCTAGTGAAAGAGTATCGCCGTCTAGTTTCAGATGAAAATGCTAACCAGGATACAATCCACGCACCAGAGATTAGAAGACCGCTTCATTTATTAACAAGACGTGAATGTGAAGTTCTTCAGCTTTTAGCTGACGGACAAAGCAACCGCGCAATCGGTGAAACATTGTATATTAGTGAAAAAACAGTGAAAAACCACGTAAGTAATATTTTACAAAAAATGAACGTAAACGACCGTACACAAGCTGTTGTCTTAGCGATTAAAAACGGTTGGGTAGAAGTAAAGTAAATACGGTCTATTTGATAAACCTGGCTCATCCTGTGAATGGGCCAGGCTTTTTACTATGCAAACTATTATGATTTCCTTTACAATATGAACTACTAAATAGAAAACTTTTGATAAGGATGGTTTTAATTTATGAAAACGGCAGTCGTAACTGACAGCACGGCCTATATCCCGAAGGAAGTACGAGAGCGCTTGCATATCCATATGATTCCTCTGCAGGTCATTATGGGGGGAGAGGTATATGAGGAAGAAGTGAATCTAGATACGGATGATTTTTATGACAAGGTTAAACGAGAAGAGAAGCTTCCAACAACCTCACAGCCGTCAATTGGACAATTTGTAGAGAAGTTTGAACGCTTAGCAAGCGAGTATGACGCGGTCGTTTCGATTCATTTATCTAGTGGCATTAGCGGTACGTACCAAGGAGCAATTTCCGCAGGTGAAATGGTCGATGGCATCGATGTTTTTGCGTTTGATTCGGAAGTGAGCTGTCATGTTCAAGGTTTTTACGTATTAGAAGCTGCACAAATGGCTTTAGACGGTAAAGGACCAGACGAGATTGTCGCAAGACTTAATGAAATGAAGCAATCAATGCGAGCATATTTCATGGTGGATAACTTATCTCACCTGCAACGCGGCGGCCGTCTAAGCAGTGCTCAAGCTTTAATTGGCAGCTTACTGCAAGTAAAGCCATTGCTGCATTTTGAAGACAAAGTGATTGTTCCTTTTGAAAAAATCCGCACCCGCAAAAAAGCGATGAAACGAATCGCGGATTTATTAGGAGAAGCAGTAGCCAGCGGAGAACCTTACAAAGCCGTGATTATTCACGCCAAACGTGAGGAAGAAGCAAGAGCATGGAAAGCAGAACTAGAATCGCAGCTTCCAAATGTAGAATTTGCCCTAAGCTACTTCGGCCCCGTCATCGGCACGCACCTCGGCGAAGGATCATTAGGATTAGGCTGGTATAAAGTGTGAAAAAGAAACGTCTTGTGTGGAGACGTTTCTTTTTTTGGTGTGGCGGGGGCGGGAATCGTGCGGAAATCATTCAGAATCATGCCAATTTCGGTAAAAATCATGCGGAATTTACGAATAATCATGCCAATCCGCTGCAAAATCATGCCAATTAAGATGATACACTCGATCTCTTGTTGAACCGGTAGAGGGTAGGTTCATAGAATGAAGCCATTTTGCAGCAATAGATGCAGAATCCAACCTCAAAAAATCCCGCAATTCACGATTCGTAATCGTCGGCTTAATTAAGAGGGCGTAATCACGAATGGCAGCTAGATGTGCATCACTTGAGCAATATGAACAGCTCTGGCAGTGCCACTTGCCCCATTTTCTTTTCATTGGCAATGCTCTGCAATTAGGGCATTGCACACCGGTTAACAGCTCAGTTGCTGAAATTTTATAAGTTGTAAGCAGTTTTGGAATATATGGAGTGTGCGCTTTTAACAGTAAATTCGTTAGTTTTTTCAACTCTTTTTTAGATAAAATGTCTTCTTGATACTTTTCGGCAAGTGAATGAATTTTCAATGCTAAGCTATTTCTCCTTACGACTTTTTCCGTAATCTCTTTACTTTTCGCACGCACAATTGTTAGTGAATTGGCGCTGACCACTAATGTTTCAATCGGTATTGTAGGTGCTTTTTTAGAAGCGAGCCACTGCAGAAGTTCTGTGCGCTGCCGATTTACCTGTAAAATCGGATCGTCATAGGCTTGTGCTTGGTCATTTTTGGTTTGAATCAGCTGATGAAAATCATCATCGAAGTAAATTTCGCCAGCGATATTTTTTACTTCTAGAATGAGAAAAAATGATGGAGAAAGAATGAAGATGTCCAATTGGAATGGGTAAGGGGTACTGGGGATGCGGAGGTCATGAAGGAGGAGGTACTCTTTTTCGGGAAGCGCTGCTAACACGGAATCAATCGATTGCTCGCCGCGATAACCCGCCATACATTTGCTAAGTTCTGATTCTAAGATTGGGCGCTTTGGATGAGCAGCGGGTAATCGATAGAGCAACGCTTCAAGAAGCCTTGCTTTAATCGGAATTTCACACTGTTTTATAATCAAATTATCACTCCTTTCCTAAATAATTTTCAGCATTCACACCTGAAAATCCTTCTGGATGAAAAAGGAATCTGTCACAATACGTCGAACTCTTTAAAAAAGGAGGTTGAACATATGAACACGATTTCTCACTCCCCGCTTTCTATCCCTCAAAAAGCTTATTCCACTGAACTTCAGCATCATTTATTTGGCCGTCAATTGTTAGCGGCTGAAATTCCGTTTTCCCTCGATGTACTTGAGACACATATTGAACAAGGTTATGTCGCAAAAACGTTTGGCATTGAATTGGATTATTGTATTCGATGCGGTAACCAAGACAAGCAGTTATTTTATACATTTCCGTGTGCGATATGCGGGCAGCTCTGCACGTATTGTCGTTCGTGCATTATGATGGGTCGTGTGAGCGAATGTACGCCGCTGTATACGTGGACTGGCCCGGCTTATGAGTTCCATGTCCCGAAAAGCGTGATGAATTGGTCAGGTACGCTTTCCGAAGGGCAGCAAACTGCATCGGACCGAGTGAAGCAGGCGATTCTTCATCAAGAAGAGCTTCTCGTTTGGGCTGTTTGTGGAGCTGGAAAAACAGAAGTGCTGTTTGCGGGAATCGAAGCAGGACTGCTTGCTGGAAAGCGGATTTGTATTGCAACACCGCGAACAGATGTCGTACTGGAATTAGCGCCTCGGTTGAAAAAAGCATTCCCATTTATCGAAGTGGCCGCCCTTTATGGAGGCAGTGATGATCGACATAAGCTAGCACCGCTTAGCGTGGCGACGACACATCAGCTTTTTCGCTTTAAAGAAGCGTTTGATGCCATAATTATTGATGAAGTTGATGCTTTTCCATATTCGATGGATCCTTCGCTTCACTATGCTGTACAAAAAGCAAAGAAGCAGACGGCTACGACCATTTATTTAACGGCCACACCATCGAAACAAATGCAAAAGCAATATCGAAGTGGCAAACTTCAAGCGGTCACTATCCCGGCACGTTATCATCGCCAGCCGATTCCGGTCCCTGAGATGAAATGGTGCAGCAACTGGGCGAAGCAGTTTCAGCAAAAGAAAATTCCGCGTCCCGTTCAAGATTGGGTGAATGAACGAATCGAACGCCAAATTCCTATTTTATTATTCTTCTCAAGCATTGCGGTGATGGAAACCGCCCGTCCTCTTTTTCAGAATCTCCCGGCTGTTTATGCCGAGCATCCGAATCGGAAAGAACGCGTGCAGGCATTACGAGACGGTGAACTGCAAGGTTTATTAACAACGACGATTTTAGAACGAGGCGTGACGATTGAGCGTTTAGAGGTTGCGGTTATTGGAGCGGAGCACGAAGTTTTTACCGAAAGCGCCCTTGTCCAAATTGCCGGCCGCGTTGGACGCAGTTTCGCTTACCCAACAGGGAACATTACTTTTTTTCATTATGGAAAAAGCAAGGCAATGGTAGAAGCGATTAAACATATTACATCGATGAATGAAGAAGCGAGAAAGCATGGGCTTCTCGATGGCTAATTGTTATATATGCTATGAAAAAATAAGAAAGCCGATGACATGGACCAGTTTATTTTTAAGACAGCCTAAAAGTTGTATATGTTCAAATTGTGAGGCGAAATTTGCTTGGATTTCTGGAGAAACATGCGCGATTTGTTCGCGTGAGCTCGATGAATCATTTCGGCGTGAGCAACTTTGTTTAGATTGCGTAAGATGGGAGAACAACCCTGAATGGGCGGGGTATTTAACGAAAAATGTCTCGCTGTTTCACTATAATGATTTTTTAAAAGAGTTGATTGCGAAATATAAGTATCGCGGTGACTATGCTTTAGCGGAAGTGTTGGCGCCGTTTATGAAGGAATGCCTTCAGCAGGCAGAGTACAACCTCATTACGGTTATTCCATTAAGTAAGGATCGTCTGCAAGAGCGCGGCTTCAATCAAGCTCAAGCTTTACTTGATGTGCTGCAGATAAACAGTACAGAGCTGTTAATGCGTATTCATACGGAAAAGCAATCAAAGAAATCGCGTCAAGAACGAATCAATTTACCGCAAATTTTTAAAGTGAAAAACCGAAAGGCTATACAAGGGAAAAACATTGTCATCGTGGATGATATATACACAACGGGCTCTACTGTTCGGCATGCAGCTAAAGCATTGAAGCTTGCCGGAGCAGAAAAAATTGAAACAATGACCATTGCTAGATAATATTTTTGCCGAATGTCTAAAGCATTCGGTATTTTATTCGATATAAATAGTACAAATGTACCGTTTTTGGTGGTTGAGGGGGGAAAGAACGTGGATTTGATGAATTGCCCAAACTGTAGGGCACTTTTTGTGAAATCGAAATTTAGAGATGTATGTGACGCTTGTTATAATGAAGAAGAAGAAAAGTTTGATGAAGTATATCAATTTATTCGTAAGCGCAGCAATCGAACAGCGACGATGGCGCAAGTAGTAGAAGCGACTGACGTTGAAGAAGGCTTAATCCTTAAATTTATTAAAACAGGGAGATTACGAATATCGCAATTTCCTAATCTAGGTTACCCTTGTGAGCAATGCGGGACGTTAATCCGTGATGGACGAATATGTGAGGCATGTACAAAGAAATTACGAACGGAATTGGAGAATCTTGAAAAAGAAGAGCAGCGTCAACGTGAAATGACCGAGCAGGAAAAGAGAGTTACTTATTTTGTGAAAGAGAATTTACGAGAATAGAGATTTGCGGTTTTTTTATGTAAAGGATAAGCATCTAAAGTTTTCGATGTGCTTTGGTGTCTAGCTTCAGGCGCCATCGGCTCGAGGTCATAAGCTAATCGCTTCGGAAGGCAAAGAACGCCTTCTGTCAGCGCTTATCTTATGCTTGTCGCCGATAAACAGGCACCTTCCGCTTTTCTTATTAGGTATTTCTCCTTACCATAAAAATGGTAAAATGTATCGATGGAAAGATGCTTTGAAACAATAAAAAAAATGAAGATGCAGTCGATAATAGAGGTAGGGAGAATCAACAAACGATGATGAACGCAAGGTACATTGTTTGCTAAAAAACGAGTTAACCAAAGGGGGAGGCTTTGAGAAATGAAAATTCATTCTTTTGGTGTATCGAGGGTAAATCCTTATAATCTGCAAGCGAACAAAATGGACAACCAGAAGCTTTCTCATAAGAAAGCAGTCGATAAATTAGAGATTTCTTCGGAGGCTAAAGTGATGCAGGAAGGCTCCAGTATTCAAGCTGAAAGACAGGCAAAAATCGAACAGCTGAAGCGCCAAGTAGAGAATGGCACATATACGTTGGATTCAAAGGCCACAGCTAAAGGGATTATCGATTATTTTAAACGTTAATCAAACGTTTGATTAAAAAGGGCGGGTGGCCGTAATGTTCATCCGTCCATCATCTGTGTACAGAGGAGGAATGGAGATGTCCGCACAGCCAATCATCGAGGCACTCGAGCAATTAATTAAGCTTCACCAAGGCTTTAATAAACTAGCGAGTAAAAAAAAGAACATCATCATAGAAGGTGACACGGACGCCCTTACCGCTCTTTTGATGGATGAGCAGAAGTATGTGAAAGCTATCTCACAAATAGAAAACAAACGACAAGAAGCCGTTCAAACGTTCTTGAATAGTCAACAAAACGCTACGTTCGATCAGGTGATGGAAGAAGCATCTTCTTTTGAAGCAGAGATTTTACAGCGTTTAAAAATGGAACTTTTAGAAGAGGTAACACAATTAAAAGAACAAAATGAGTTCAATCAGCAATTGCTCGTTCAGTCCTTGCAGTTTGTCAATCTATCATTAGATGTATTGCGACCGCAGGACCGAAACTATAATTATGGCAACGAGCAAGCACCGAAGCAATCCATCAGCATGTTCGATTCAAAAGCATAATACATAGAAAGAGAGGGTACATACATGGTTTCGACTTTTATGGGCTTAGAAACATCAAAGCGCGCACTTAGCGTTGCTCAATCTGCCCTATATACAACAGGCCACAATGTTGCGAATGCGAATACACCTGGATATTCACGTCAGCGCGTCAATCTATCAGCAACAGAGAGTTTTCCTTCTCCAGCATTGAATAGCCCGCGAATAGCGGGACAACTAGGAACAGGTGTGGAAGCGGGTTCTATTCAGCGAATTCGCGATAGTTTTTTAGATAGCCAATATCGCAGCCAAAGCAGCAAAGTAGGCTACTATAGTTCGTTAAGTGAATCATTGACGAAAATGGAAGAGATTTTAAATGATCCGTCAGAAAGTGGTTTATTAAACACGATGAACAATTTCTGGGGTTCGTTAGAGGATTTAACAACAAATACGGATAATATCGGGGCGCGGGCTGTTGTCGCTTCATCTGGGCAAATGGTCGCTGAAACGCTGAACTACTACTATAATGCTTTAACGAGTGTGCAAGAGGATCTTCGTTATCAAATTGGCGTGGAACAAAGCGGAATCAATACGATTATCTCTAATATTCAAAGCATTAATGAGAAAATCAGCAAAGTCGAACCGCATGGCTATGTCTCAAATGATTTATATGACGAGCGAGATACGCTAGTTGATCAATTATCACAGTTCATGAATGTGAAAGTATCTACGGTGTTTCCAGAAAAATACGGCATTGTTGACAAAGCAGCCGCTGAAGGACTGTATAACATTGAATTAATTCAAGAGGACGGTTCTTCTTACATGCCGCCGATTAACTTAATTAGTGTGAATCATACTGGAATTGTTGGGGTCAATAATATTGAAGTTCAAACAGATAGTGCGACAGGCGCCATTAGCGGTGTGAAAATTGGCAGCACGACATTACAGGACTATAAATTTGCCGGTGCACTTACTGGGTTGATTGAAAGTGCTGGGTATGTAGAAGATGGTACGGTGAAAGGGGCATACCCTGACATGCTGCAAAAGCTGAACGATATGACAGAAGCTGTTGTGAAGGAGTTTAACTATGTTCATAGTCAAGGCTTCGTAGTAGGGGAGCCGCCGACTAACGGTGGAAATTTCTTTGAAATTACAGCTGGAAAAAACGCTGCTCAAACGATTAAAGTAAACGCAGACATTATTAAAGATCCATCTTTAATTGCATCCGGTGGAAAAAGTAATGCGGCTGGTGATAATGAGAACGCTCATCATTTAGCAGCTATTAAGTCAAAGGATTTCACTCAGTATGAAAGTGGAAACGTACCTGCTGGATTAAATGGAACGTTTGATACATATTACGCAGGGGTTATCGGAAATCTAGGTGTCGATTCTGCCAGCGTGCAAAAAGACCATTCGAATGCACAAATTTTAGCGACTTCAGTGGATAAAAATCGTCAATCAGTAAGTGCGGTTTCTTTAGATGAAGAAATGACTGATATGGTTAGGTACCAGCAAGCCTACAATGCAGCAGCACGAATGGTCACATTAGTGGATGAAATGCTTGATAGAATTATTAACGGTATGGGCACTGGTGGCAGATAAAAGGTGAGGTGAAGATACATGCGCGTAACGCAATCGATGCTTTCAAATAACATGATTCGCAATATTAGCAATAGCTATGAGAGATTGGCAAAACTGCAGGAACAAATTTTAACGCAAAAAAAGTTTTCTAAACCATCAGATGATCCGGTAGCAGCGATGATGGGGATGAACTATCGAACAAGCTTAAACCAAGTGGAACAATATTCACGTAATATTAGTGAAGCAACAAACTGGGTCGAGAGTACCGACTCAGCATTAGGACAAGCCATTTCTGCCCTTCAACGAATGAGGGAGCTAACGGTACAATCGAGTAATGGAACATATGAGTCAGACCAAAGGGACAGTGTCAATGAAGAAATTAAGCAATTGAAACAACATTTAGTCGATATTGGGGATACTCAACTTGGCGGGAAGTATATTTTTAACGGCTATGATACAAATAAACGACCGTCAGACACGATGGTTGACGGTGCACCAAGCTATGGAACGGATGAAATTCAAGTCGAAGTGTTTACAGGGATTAAAATTCCGATTAACACAAGCGGACAGAGCACATTTGGAGAAGCGCTTAAAACGGGCGGTACAATTGATCAATTAATGGCAAGTTTAAAGAGTACAGACGAAGCGGATATTACGAACCGATTAGCTGAGCTGGATGAGATGATTAATGTATTTATTAAAGAGCAAGCAAAAGTCGGTGCCAAGCAAAACCGAATCGACCTAATGACTGATCGTGTAGGCCAACAAGAAGTCTTCGCTCAAAAAATCCTTTCTAGCAATGAAGATGTAGACATGGAAAAAGTCATTCTCGACTTCACAACACAAGAAAGTATTCATACCGCTTCATTAAGCGTTGGTGCTAAAGTGATTCAGCCGAGTTTACTTGATTTTCTAAGGTAAAAGCTATTCTATATGGATAGCTTTTTTCTATAAGAGGTGAAAAGCATGCAGCAAATTAGAATGCAGTCTACGTTTATTCAAACAGGCTTAACCATTGCAGACCCTGTTCAACGTATGGAGCCATCAAAGGCAATTCAATCGATTGAACAGCCGCAAGCGACTCTTCATATCGAGAGAACCCCAGGGAGGCTGACAATCGATCAAACAGAAGCGTGGGAGCAGATGGATATTAAGCATATTTTTCAAAGGACCGCAGAATTAGCTCAGGAAGGGAAGCAAAGAGTATTAGAAGGAATCGCACGAAGATCGCGACAAGGCGATGAACTGATGCATATTGAAAGAGGCGGCAATGTACTAGGTGCACATGCCAAACAAAATAGCGAACGACCAACTAAACAATTCAATATCGGCTGGATTCCATCTCCATTCAGTGTCAAAACGCATTATGAACAAGCCAAACTGAATATCGAAGCGCAAACGCACAAACCGATTATTGACGTGCAAATTCAAAAGCCAATTCACGACTACACACCAGGTAGTGTGAAGACGAATGTTACCCAAGAAAATTCATTAAATATTGATGTTGTAAATGTATAAGAAAGTAGGGATAAAGATGAAGATTTCTACAAAATTTCACGGTGAAATAGAGATGAATGAAGAAGAGATTTATACATTCGAGAGCGGGATTCCGGGGTTTTTAGAGGAGAAACAATTTGGCTTACTACCACTTGAGGAAACACCATTTTTCGTACTTCAGTCTATCAAAACTCAAGAAGTCGCTTTCATTATGACGAATCCATTTGATGTGTTCCTGACGTATGAAGTGAACCTTTCTGATGAAGTACTAGCCGATTTACAAATCCAGCTCGAACAAGATGTGACGGTATTCACGATTTTATCGGTACGAGATCCATTTGAACAAACAACGGCTAACCTGCAAGCACCGATTATCCTCAACCACACGAAGAAATTAGGTAAGCAATACATTATGAAAACGGATAACTATACAACTCGCCATAAGCTTATCCCATCTTCGGTCAAACAGGAGGTCAAATAATGCTTGTACTTACTAGAAAGTTAAACGAATCGATTATGATTGGCAATGATATTGAGATTACGGTATTAGCGGTTGAAGGAGAGCAAATTAAACTTGGTATTCAAGCACCAAAGCATGTCGACATCCATCGGAAAGAAATATATTTGTCCATCCAGCAAGAAAATAACCAAGCCCTAAATACCGAAGTCAACACTTTGACAAGTTTAAGCGATTTTTTTCGAAAAAAATAAATGTATTCTCTAAATAAAACAGTAACAGCACCGATATTAAGGATGTAAGGTTGAATAGTGATATAGGCGGCCGACTTAATCACTATTCAACCGAAATAACCACATGGATGTGGGAAATGACAACTCAAGGAGGAAATATATTATGATTATCAATCACAATATCACGGCGTTAAACACACATCGCCAACTATCAAGTGCATCTAATGCACAATCTAAATCAATGGAAAAACTAGCTTCAGGTCTTCGTATTAACAAAGCTGGAGATGACGCTGCAGGTTTAGCAATCTCTGAAAAAATGCGCGGACAAATCCGTGGTCTTGAAATGGGTTCTAAAAACGCTCAAGACGGTATCTCTTTAATCCAAACAGCTGAAGGCGCATTAAATGAGACACATTCTATTCTTCAACGTATGCGGGAAATAGCGGTTCAATCTTCTAACGATTCTAACACAGATGGTGATCGCCAAGAGCTACAAAAGGAAATGGACCAGTTAATTGAAGAAATTGATCGTATTGGTAATACAACTGAATTCAATACAAAGAAACTTATTGATGGTTCTAAAAGCGGTGTAACTGAGCAACTTGGTAACGTAACATTTGATAACCAAGGTGATTCTGCACTATTCACAACAGTGGTAGCTTCAACAGCAGCTGTAGCAGGGACTCCTGGTACTGAGGCAGATGAAACAATTAATGTAAAAATTACAGACTATGATGCAACTGCAGATACGTATTCTTTTGAATGGACAACACAAGATGGTCAAACTGCTGCTGTTACTGGTGTTGCAGCTGCGGGTGGAGCTCAAACTATAGCAACTGCTGATGGTAGCTATTCATTAACTTTTGGTGCAATCGGAGTTGAAGATATTGGTAAAGAGGCAACATTCACATCACGTGCTTCAGTAGAAGAGTATGCAAATAACTCTTTAAGTTTCCAAATCGGAGCTAATTCATCCCAAACAATGAATGTTGATATTAACGATATGAGAGCGGCTGCTCTAAATGTTGATAATATTGATGTAAGCTCTGCTGCATCAGCAGAATCTTCTATTTCTGCAATTAACAAAGCGATTGAGGATGTTTCAGCTCAACGTTCAAAATTGGGTGCATTCCAAAACCGCTTAGAACACACAATTAATAACTTAGGTACATCTCAAGAAAACTTAACTGCTGCTGAGTCTCGTATCCGTGATGTAGATATGGCGAAAGAAATGATGGAGCAAACGAAAAACTCTATCCTTTCTCAAGCAGCTCAAGCAATGCTTGCCCAAGCAAATCAACAGCCACAAGGTGTACTTCAGCTTCTTCGTTAATTGATTAATAAAAATAAATTGAGAGATCTTAGCTTTGTTAAGATCTCTTAATTTGTATATATTAGGTAAAATATTCCGTGAAAATAATTTTAATGGAATAGTTTTTTTATTAGTACCTTAAAAGTGAAAAAGGCAAACCACAGGAAACTGTGAGACGCAAAACCAAGGGCCTGAACCAAAATTTATAATTGGATGGCAGCCGGATACCACAAATCAATATAATAGGAATTTCCGTTGCCTTTTTTTATAAAAAAGGAGATAAAAATATGATAAGAAAGTTATCTTTATTTACAGTATTTTTAATACTGCTTCAAGTACTGCTTCCGCTTTCAAATGTGTTTGCCACAGAAATACAAGCACCAGCAAATTTGAAAGCAAGTCAATACTATCCAGGTAACATTGTTTTAGATTGGGATAAAGTTACAGGGGTAAGCAGCTATCGAATCTATAAGATTCAAGATGGACAGCAGGAATTGGTTAAAGAGGTTTCATATGAAAATACCGATACTACTGTTTATAATGTTTCAGAAGGAAGCAGTACGTTTGCAGTTTCTTCTATTAGAAGAGATAGTGAATCTGAACTTTCCAACACAGTGATTGTTGAGGTTGTATATCCAGAGATGGAAAGTCCGTTAAATGTTGTATCAAGTATAGCCAGTGGGAATGATCTTACTATAAGCTGGGATAAAGTAACCTATGCGGCAGATTATAATATATATCAAGTCGTAGATGGTACCAGAACACTCACGGCAACTACAAAGACGAATAGCTATACATTTGTGAATCATCCGGAAGGAAAGTATAGTTATGAAATAACATCTTATAACAGCCGCTTTGGAGAATCTTTCGAGGGATCTCAGATTGAAGGGGATGTTGTTTTTCCTGAGATTAAGTCACCTATTGTAACTTATAAAATCGAGAATGGTAATGACTTAATCTTTAATTGGCAAAAAGCTAACTATGCGACGAATTACAGAGTATATGAGTTAGTAGACGGAGAGAGAAAGTTACTTACAACGACAAGATTAAACAGTCATCTTATCTCCAATGTTTCGGAGGAAAAACATGTATATGAGGTAACGACATATAGTGATCGCTTTGGAGAGTCGGAGGTCCCTTTTCGTATTGAAATAGATATGGTCTTTCCTGATATGCAAGCTCCTGAGAGTTTAACTTATACTTTATCAAATTATAATGATATTAATTTAAGATGGACACAAGCTGAATATGCAGATTCGTACAAATTATATCAAGTTATTGATGGTGAAAAGAAATTAATCTTGTCAACGTCTGCATTAAATACACCCCATAAAAATATGCCAGAAGGACATTACAAATATGAAGTAGCTTCATATAGTGACCGTTTTGGCGAGTCAGAACAGGTAGCAAACCTGGAGTTCGATTTAATTCATCCTGACATGCTGGCACCTGAAAACCCTACTATTACAGTACAAAATGGAAATGATTTAGTCCTAAGATGGGATGCATTTGAATATGCAACAGCCTATAAGGTATATCAAATTATAAATGGTGAACGAAAATTAATTGCAACAAAAGTTGGAAATGCTCATACCATGGTTAATATGCCAGAAGGAAAGTATACGTTTGAAATAACATCCTACAGTGACCGCTTTGGTGAATCTCCAACCGGCTCTCGAATTGAATATGAGTTGAATTTCCCCGAATTGCAAGCACTTGAATTAACTGGAAAGGTAGAGAATGAGAATACAATAATCTTAGATTGGACAAAAGAAGACAATGCAGCAGGTTATAACGTCTATCAAGTGATTGACGGAACAAAGAAATTCGTTGGGACTACAACAAGTCTTCAGTTTAAAGTAAGTAATCAACCAGAAGGACGGTATATCTTCGAAGTAACTTCGTATCATAGTCGTTTTGGCGAATCACCGTCATCTAATCAAGTAAAATTGTATATTGGGCCTAAATTGGAGGCTCCGAAAACTTCTGGTTCTATAGTAGAGGATGACTCTGTGACATTAAACTGGGGTTTGGTACAAAATGCAGAGTCCTATAATATATATGAGGTAGTAAATGGTGAACTTAAACTTGTCGAAAATACAACGGAAACAAGCCTTACTATTAGTGATTTGGAGCCAGGTGATTATGAATATCGTGTTGTTCCAATTTCTCCGTCTGGAGTAGAATCAGAAGCATACAGCACTATACAGATTCAAGCAGAAGAATTTGATACTACTTCTCCTGTTACAACTTCAAACATAACGGAAACTGTCTTAAAAGAAGATGCTGAAGTGCAACTAACAGCAACAGACACACAAAGTGGAGTAAACAAAACTTTCTATTCAATCAATGGATCAGAATTTACAGCAGGCACAAGCTTTACATTAGCTGAAGAGGGGACACATAAAGTATCCTTCTACAGTGTAGATAAAGCTGGCAATAAAGAAGAAGTAAAAACGGTGGAAGTGAAATTGGATAAGACAGCACCCGTTACAACTTCTAATATGACAGATAACTGGTATAAGGAAGAAGTAGAAGTCCAATTAACTGCTACAGATGATTTAAGTGAAGTGGATAAAACCCTTTATTCTATTGATGGATCAGAGTTTCAAGAAGGAACAAGCTTTACGCTAGCTGAGGAAGGGGCTTATAAAGTGTCTTTTTACAGTATAGACAAAGCTGGTAATGAAGAAGAAGCTAAAACAATTGAAGTCAAAGTTGACAAAATAGCTCCAGAGACAACGTCCAACGCAACAAATGATTGGTCGAAGGAAGATGTACCAGTTGAATTAACAGCAACAGACAATGCAAGTGGAGTGGATAAAACCTACTATTCTATAAATGGTTCTGATTATGTGGAGGGAACAAGTTTTACTATAAGTGAAGAAGGAATCCATGAAGTAAGTTTCTATAGTGTAGATAAAGCAGGAAACGTTGAAGAAGCAAAGACTGTTGAAGTAAAAGTGGACAAAAGCGCTCCAGAAGTTAGCTGGAATCTTGATGATGAGTACACGTTAGGGGCTCAGTTGCCTAGCTATAAAGCTAGTGATGCCGTTTCTGGCATTGCTTCTGAAGTGCTTACAGTGAACGGTCAAGGGGTTTCTAATATCAATCTCGATCAGCCAGGTACTTACAACGTAGTGTTAACTTTAACAGACTATGCGGGTTGGACGACAACGGTTGAGAAGACCTATGTGGTTTACATCCCGGCTACTATTAATGTAAATCCAGGCATCATCAAAGGCAACAAAGGTGTGTTTACTGTTCAAGTAACAACACCAAAGGGCTTTGATACAGCTCAATTTGATCTTAGCAGTGCTAAAGTAAACGGAGTTTCTGCTAATACAGGAACGAAAGGATTAGAGCAACAAGCGAAGAAAGGACAATTCAAATTTGAACGTGAAAACTTTCAATGGAATGAAGAGGAAGTAGAATTAGAGTTTCGAGCAATGCTGGATGGTTATCTGGTAGTGGGAAGCAAGACAGTAAAGGTATTAGCAAAATGATCAAATATAAAATTTGAGTTCTTAGAGAAGTTTGCAAAGTAGTTAGAAAAAGAAACATCAGAACTTTCTAGGTTATAACCGAATATTCTAAAAGAGAAAGGACCTTAGAAGTGGCTTTAGTCATTTCTAAGGTTTTTTTAGAAAGTTATTGGAAAAAAATATAAAGTGATAGATAATTAGTATTAGGTATTAATATCTGTTTTGTTTTGAGAGGGGAAATTAGTTTGCGCCGTTGGAAAAAAAAACTTACTTCTATTAGTTTAATTGTAATACTGTTAACTTCTTTGATATCAACTAGTTCTCCTATTAAAGGATACGCAGCCCAGCAATCATCTGGAGGGCCTATAATTCTTATGGGAATTGATGCTGAAGATGGAGGAGTAGGAGGACATGGACCAATATCCGTTTATCAAAACATTGTTAATTCGATATTGGCAAAAGTAACAAACGGGGGATCTGGTATCTTTGTTTTTGGCGCTAATAGTTATTATGTTACAAGTTTCTGGAATGCAATTGCAACCGGCACAGGGCAATCGGTTACTTTTGTAAATGAAGCAAATATTGAAACTCAATCCTTTGCGGGATATGCCATGCTTGCTGTTTCAAGCGATGCATATAATACGTCTGGTGGACTTACCCAGGCACAACATGACAAATTAGTAAAAAGACAAAATGATATTGCGTCATTTATTAATAATGGCGGCGGGTTATTAGGTTTTGCTTCAGATTTTACGAATCCTTACGCCTATTTAGGCGCTGTAGGGAATATTTCTGCCAATATTAATTTAAGCTATAGTGATGTTTCACCAAATATAGAAGGACAAGCTATTGGTGTCACCAATGATTTAGACATCTGTTGCTGGCATGACGAGTACACTAGTTATCCAGATTTCTTAAAGGTGCTAGCAACTTTTCCTTCTGGAAAGGCAGCTGTTATTGGTGGCCTTGATGTTTCTGTTCCTTCAAAATTAGTGGTGACTCCGAGCAATGTCTCTATTGCACAAGGTCAACACATCCCTTTAAAAGTAACCTTAGATGATGGAACAATACAAAAAGATGTAACGGCAGTTTCAACAGGGACCATTTACAGCAGTAATTCCCCAAATGTAGTTGTCGATGATCAAGGTTTTATTTCTTTGTTACCAGAGGCTCAGATTGGTGATACTGCCCTAATCACAATCACTCATAATGGATATACGACAACAGTTGATGTTAGTGTGGATCCGCCTGTAGAAGTTGTAGAATTGGTCGAACTGAGTACAAGTAACGACGTTTTACTGGGGCCTGGGGAGAAGCAGCAGTTAAATGTAAATGCCGTTTATTCAGATGGTAGCAAGAAGGATGTTACATATGCTGTGGAGGGAACTACATATGGAAGTAGTGTGCCTGAAAGCATTTTTGTCAGTCCAAATGGGATGATTTCCATTAGCGACACAGCCCCTTTTGGAGAAACTGGAACAATCACAATTAAAAATCAAGACAAGACAAAAAATGTTCAGGTTAAAATCACTGATCCCCCAACAAAATTAACGGTTACTCCTGTAACGTTAGATTTAATGGGTGGACAAACAGCGCAGCTTAAGGTTATTGCTGATTTCCCTGATGGAACCAAAAAAGATGTAACCAAAAGTAGCGTGTATACAAGTGGAAATACCAGTTTAGCAATTGTCAATAACAGTGGCCTTGTTACGATTCCTAAAACAACTGTAGATGGAACGGTCACTATTCGCAGTACCTATGCTGGCCTCTTGAGTGAAACGGTAATCAATGTAACTCCATTTCGGGAGATAACAGATGTTCAAATTACGCCCGCTACTTTAACCATTGAACAGGGGAAAAGCCAAACGGTTAAAGTAATAGCTTCATATTCTGATGGAACAACAGAAGATGTAACGAGTAAAATATCTTTTACCAGCAGCAATAATGGGCTTGCTACTATTGACCATCATGGAGTGATTACGGTACCGCAAAATGCAGCAGGGGGAACTGTTGAGATTACTGGTACATATAGCGGCAAAACAGTTAAATCTGTTGTTACAGTACCAAGTAAACCTATATTAACATCTTTAATATTTACTCCTGATGCTGTTACATTAAAACCTAATGAAACACAGCAACTTAAGGTTTCTGCTGAATATTCAGATGGAGTAATACAAGACGTGACTTCACAAGTAGTTTATGAAAGTAGTAATGAAAATTTGGCAACCGTGAACTCTGCTGGGTTAATAAGTGTAAATAGTAACGCAACAGGCGGAACTGTTTATATCCGTGGAAGTTACGGGGGAAAAGGTGGGGCAGCCACTATTACAATCCCAAGTCCACCCGTTTTAGAAGGATTGACATTTACTGCGGATAAAACAACCGTTAAACAAGGTGAAACGACACAAGTTAAGGTAGTTGCTAACTATTCGGATGGCACGACGGAAGATGTAACAACGAAAGCTAACTTAAATAGTAGCAATATAAATCAAGCTACAGTAGATCCAGCCAAAGGGATTGCAACGATAACGGATCAAGCAACAGGCGGAACCGTCTATATTCGAGGAAGTTATGGAGGGAAAGGTGGAGCGGTCACTTTGACTATACCGAAACCACCTTCAGTTGAGAGTCTTACATTTACCCCTGATAAATTAACCTTGAAGCAAGGGGAAAATGCTCAAATTCAAGTAACAGCTACATATTCAGATGGAAGTACTGAAGATGTAACAGCCAAGGCAGGTTTAAATAGCAGTAATACAAGTCAGGCCGCGGTAGATCCAGCTACGGGTGAAATAAAGGTATTAGACAGCGCAACAGGCGGAACTGTTTATATCCGTGGAAGCTACGGGGG
Organism: Peribacillus asahii; assembly: GCF_004006295.1. Classification (NCBI taxonomy): domain Bacteria; kingdom Bacillati; phylum Bacillota; class Bacilli; order Caryophanales; family Bacillaceae; genus Peribacillus; species Peribacillus asahii. Next base: position 4,414,567 of record NZ_CP026095.1, on the reverse strand, counting down.
GAAAGGTGGAGTAATGACACTTTCTGTTCCTGCGCGACCATCAGTAGTTAGTTTGAACTTTACCCCTGCTACGAAAACAGTTAAGCCAGGGGATACAGTCCAAATGCAGGTTACAGCAAACTATTCCGATGGTACTACAAAAGATGTGACGAATCAGGCATTACTAAAAAGCTCCAACACCAGCTTGGCAACAGTAGATCCATCGACAGGTTTAGTCAAAATTCCAACTAGTGCTTCTAACGGAAATGTCAATATTCAAGGATCCTACGATGGGAAAGGCGGAGCAGCTACGATTACAGTCAGCAAACCTTATATTATAGGGATAGCCTTTACCCCGAATAAAGTGACCCTAAAAGGCGGAGACACTTTGGCAATGGAAGTAATGGCAACCTATTCGGATGGAAGCACTAAGGATGTGACAGCACAAACAGCCTTTAGCAGCAGTAATACAAGTCTTGCAACTGTTGGTGCATCAGGCGTAGTTACTATTGCTAACCCAACAAAAGGAGGTACTGTTTATATCCGGGGAACATTCAGTGGAAAAGGGGCAGCGTCGACAGTGACTGTTATGGGTCCTCCATCAGTAACGAATTTAAAGTTTACTCCTTCAACAACAACGTTAAAAGGTGGAGAGATTTTAAAAATGAATGTGGTTGCTGAATACTCCGATAGTACAACAGAGGATGTAACAGCGAAAGTTACTTACAGCAGCAGTAATAATAATATGGCTGTTGTAGACAACACAGGGCTTGTCACTGTGCCTACCAATGCTGCACCAGGTACAGTTTATATTCGCGGAAGCTACAATGGTAAGGGCGGAGCAACTACAATTACTATCCTACCTAAGCCATCCTTGGTGAATTTAACATTCAATCCAGTAAGCCTTTCATTGGACAAAGGAGATACTTACCGGATAAAAGTAACAGCAGAATATTCAGATGGTACATCGGAAGATGTAACGGACTTTACCACTTTTAGTAGTAGTAATATAAATGCTGCTATTGTTGATAATAATGGCTTGATTACTGTTCCGGTTAATTCTTCAGGTGGCACAGTATATATTAGAGGAACATATAACGGTAAAGGTGGAGCCACAACGGTTACAATAAAGTAGGGGGATTGAGAGGGTTATCCCTTTCTTATATATACATTTTAAAATTAAGCAGTTTCTGTAACTCACACTATTTAACTATTCTGATTTATGTCTATATTGCTTTACAGGATACACGTGTTAGGGCTTTTTCATATAGTTAAAGGGATACTGCCTATTAGCAGTGCCCTTTCATTATGCTTTAGCTGTATAAGTGGAAAGCTTAGCTAAGCAAATTTGTCCTAGCTAGTAATGACTAGAGATTAGTATTCATTATCGGATGAATTGATGGAAAACCCTAATAGTTTTTTTAGCACAACGTAGTTGGAAACGACAGGCGTGAAGGCTTAAGAAAAGAAAAGATTTGGGCAATCAGCAGCTAAGCTCCTGTGAGGAAACTCTGGAGAAGGTTCAACGACTAGGATAGACCATCTAAGGCGAAAGCTATGATGATGAAATCCGTAGGTGAAACAATGGTCATCAGTATTTTGAATCCGAAGTGCCCCTGCCCGGCTAAAGTGAATTGCGTCACATTGACATTTTGGATTTTGGTTCTTAAGGAGATGTCCCTATAGCATTAAGCTAAGGACAAGTTTAACAACAAGTTTCAATGTCAGTCATAAAAAAAGCAATGGACCAAGCAGAAACAAGTGCAAATGGTCTAATAAAAATGATGGATTCAGTTGAGGTTGTAGCGATTCAGCACGCAGCTTGGCGGAAACATTGATTTAAAATTATAGAAGTAGTTTTGTAAAGTATCCAGAAGAGGCTGTTCTTTATTCTTTTAAATGAGGATGAACGAATATGAAAGCCTATCAATTACTGATTACATTAAATCACGTGGAGCCGGCAGTTTGGAGAAGAGTCATAATCCCGGCAGAAACGCATTTCAAACGCCTTCATGATACGATTCAATTCGCGATGGGCTTGGCAGGATTATCATCTTTATGAGTTTGAAATTGATTATGTCTATAGGGAGTGTAAGTTGCAGATTATTGGTTTTGGTGAAACATATGAAGAGCATCTTTTTATGCAGCGGCAATATTTATTGGATCCTCCTGTAGAAGAAGGTGATGTTTCTTGTATAGAACGAATTATGAGAATCGAAATGCGAAAGGCGAGGGCGACGCGTTTACCTAAATATTTGGAAACGTATCCTGAGTTTCTCTATCTCTATAATTATGGTGATAATTTGGAGCATTTGATAAAGGTGGAGAAAGTAATAGAAGATTATTCATTCGGGCACCCGACGCTGCTCGAAGAAGAAGGAGCTTGTCCTTCAGAAGATGTCGGAGGCTCAAGAGGTTATGAAGAGTTTCTAGAAGCATGGAATAATCCCTTACATCCTGAACATGAGCGGATGTGTGAATGGGGTACAAGCCAAAGATACCGAGAATTAAATATACCTCAAATTAATAAAGTGATGGAAAGTATGTTGAAGTTGAAGAAGATTATGTCACAGTGACTTTTTGAATTGTGGATATTCTGTATATAACTTTGTGGGAAAACCATAAATCCTATGTGTTGTTTAGGGTTTATGGTTTTTCTTTGTTTTTGTGAAAGTTTTCCTATATTCTCCTTCAAATTACCGATGAAAATCCTTCGTTTCTAACCGATACAAAAGGTAGGTTAATTAGAACGGGGTGTAACTTGAATGCAAATTATTCAAAATAACTATAGATCAATTTCACAAACAGCAGCTCCTTCTTCACAGCCGAATGTTGGGGATTTGCTTCAAGTATCTGTGAAGGAACGAGTGAGTAATCAAGAGGCGGTTGTTTCGATGAGGGGAACGACCACAAAAGTTCAGTTTGAAGGCAATGTTCCGAAGCAGGATCAAGTATTTGTTGAAATTACAGGAAAAACAGCGGAAGGAAACTATACAGTTAAGTTGTCTGATAAAGCTCCTAGTACATCTGCTGCTCTGGCTAGTATGTCGCAGAGTACGGATTCCGAATTAAATGAGATTGTGAAAGCTTTTTCATCGGGTGGAATGTCCTTGACAAAAGATCAAATGAATGTGATGAAGGAGTTTATCGCTAAAGGATCAGGAACAACTGAACAAAAAGCAGAAACATTACGGGCAATGGCGCAAAAGCAAATTGACGTTACAAATCATACAATTAAAGCGGTACATGAAGCGTTAAATGGTAACCCATTATCAGCATCGTTAATGTCAGTGTTAGATGAATTAGGTGTACAACTTCAATCGAGAAATACTTCTATGCCAGCTAAAAGTATGGCGACAGTGCGAACAGAAGCACAACGAGAACCGAATGTAGCAAAATCTATCCAAATGGTAGAAGATTTTTTAAAAAATACGAATTTGAATGAAGCGAGCAAAAAGAAATTAGAACAAAGCGTTTCAGAAGCGAAGAAACTCTCACAAGCAGGACAAACCGTTCAGGCGAAAGTGCAGTTGATTCAACATTTAGTAGCAGTCGAGAAGCAAGTGAATGCTACGAAGACGAATACAGCTAAGGAGATACCGACTCCTAAAAGTGCTAGCAAAGCGATTCATCAGGTAAAAGAAAAAGTAGCGCAAGAATCGAATGTAGCCAGAGCACTAGAACAAGTAAGAGAAGTAGCTAAGACGGTGAATCTGTCAGAGAAAGCAGTGGAAAAGCTGGATAAAGTAATGCAGGAAGTCACGGGTCTCGCTCAAGCAGGTCGAAGCGTTCAAGCGAAAGCGCAGTTAGTGCAGTCTTTAAGTCAACTGGAGCAAGAGCTACAAATAGAAGAAGTGAAGCCAAGCGAAGCAATTCGCCAGGTAAAAGAAAAAGTCGCACAAGAGCCGAATGTAGCCAGAGCGCTGGAACAAGTAAAAGAAGTAGCCAAAAGTGTGAACCTGCCAACAAAGGCAATTGAAAAGTTAGACAAAGTGATGCAGGAAGTGACGCGGATTGCGCAAACAGGTCAAAGTGTTCAAGCGAAAGCGCAGTTAACGCAGTCTTTAAGTCAACTGGAGCAAGAGCTACGAGTAGAGGAACCGAAACCGAGCGAAGTGATTCGCCAGGTAAAAGAGAAAGTAGCGCAAGAGCCGAATGTAGCCAGAGCGCTAGAACAAGTAAGGGAAGTAGCTAAGACGGCGAATCTGCCAGCGAAAGCAGTGGAAAAGCTGGATAAAGTGATGCAGGAAGTCACACGCCTTGCTCAAACAGGTCAAAGTGTTCAAGCAAAGGTGCAGTTAACGCAGTCTTTAAGTCAACTGGAGCAAGAGCTACGAGTAGAGGAAACGAAGCCAGGCGAAGTGATTCGCCAGGTGAAAGAGAAAGTAGCGCAAGAGCCGAATGTGGCCAGGGCTCTGGAACAAGTAAGAGAAGTAGTGAAAACTCCAAATCTGCTATCGAAAGCAGTGGAAAAGCTAGATAAAGTAATGCAGGAAGCGAGTCGTCTTGTGCAAAACGGCCAAAGCACCCAAGCGAAAATGCAGTTAACACAGACATTGTCACAGCTGGAACAAGACTTACAAGTAGTTGAAATAAAACCGAGCGAAGTAATTCGGCAAGTCAAAGAAACGGTCGCTCAAGATCCGAATGTAGCCAGAGCGCTTGAACAAGTAAAAGAAGTAGCGAAAATTCCGAATCTGCCAGTAAAAGTGGTAGAAAAGCTAGATAAAGTGATGCAGGAAGTGACACGCCTTGCCCAAACAGGTCAAAATGTTCAAGCGAAAGCGCAGTTAATGCAGGCTTTAGTACAGATAGAACAAGACCTAGAAGTAGCTGAAACAAAACCAAGCGAAGTAATTCGCCAAGTAAAAGAAAAAGTCACGCAAGAACCAAATATAGCCAGATCGTTGGAACAAGTAAAAGAAGTAGCGAAAAGTGCGAACCTGCCAACACAGGCGATAGAAAAGTTGGGCAAAGTAATGCAGGAAGTAACGCGCCTTGCACAAACGGGCCAAACCGTCCAAGCTAAAGTCCAATTAACGCAATCTCTTAAACAATTGGAACAAGAACTTCAAGTGGAAGAAATGAAGCCAAGCGAAGTAATTCGTCAAGTAAAAGAAAAAGTAGCGCAAGAATCGAATATAGCTAGAGCGCTAGAACAAGTAAAAGAAGTAGTGAAGGCGGTAAACCTACCAGAACAAGTGATAGAAAAGCTAGATAAAGTAATACAGGAAGTGACACGCTTAGCCCAAACGGGTCAAAATGTTCAAGCGAAAGCGCAGTTAATGCAGGCTTTAGTACAGATTGAACAAGACCTAGAAGTAGCTGAAATAAAAACAAGCGAAGCAGTCCGTCAGGTAAAAGAAAAAGTAGCGCAAGAGCCGAATGTGGCCCGAGCACTCGAACAAGTAAAAGAACTGGTGAAAACTATGAATTTACCAGCAAAAGTAGTAGAGCGGCTAGACAAAGTGATGCAAGAAGCGAGCCGGCTCGCGCAAACAGGTCAAAGTGTCCAAGCGAAAGCGCAGTTAACACAAGCCTTATCGCAATTAGAACAAGAGTTGCAAGTGGCCAAAACAACACCAAGCGAAGCAATCCGTCAGGTAAAAGAAAAAGTAGCACAAGAACCGAATGTAGCTAGGGTACTGGAACAAGTAAAAGAAGTTGTGAAAAGTGCGAACCTGCCAACAAAGGCGATAGAAAAGCTAGATAAAGTGATGCAGGAAGTGACAAGCCTCGCTCAAACAGGTCAAAGCGTTCAAGCGAAAGCGCAGTTAACGCAGTCTCTTACCCAATTGGAACAGGATCTTCAAATAGAAGAGAAAGAGACAAACCCAAGCGAAGTAATTCGCCAAGTAAAAGAAAAAGTCATGCAGGAACCGAATATAGCCAGAGCGTTAGAACAAGTAAAAGAAGTCGCGAGAAATGTAAGCCTGCCAGCACAGGCGGTGGAAAAACTGAACAAAGTGATACAGGAAATCACAAGCCTAGCCCAAACCGGCCAAAGCGTCCAAGCGAAAGCTCAGTTAACGCAAGCTTTAAATCAACTGGAACAAGAGCTACAAATAGCCGAAACAAAACCAAGCGAAGCGATTCGTCAGGTGAAAGAAAAAATCGCGCAAGAACCGAATATAGCTCGAGCACTAGAGCAAGTAAAAGAAGTGGCAAAAACAGCGAATCTGTCAGTAAAAGCGGTTGAAAAGCTAGATAAAGTCATGCAAGAAGCCACACGCCTCGCGCAAACAGGCCAAAGCGTCCAAGTGAAAGCGCAGTTAACACAAGCGTTAAATCAACTCGAGCAAAACTTACAAGCCGAAGAATCACCAAAGCCAACTCTAGATCAATTAAAAGACAGAATTACGCAAGAGCCGAATATCTTTAAAGCGATTGAACAAACGAAAGAAGCCATAAAAACACCAGGAATGCCAATGCAAGTGATTCAGAAGCTTGAACAAGCAGTTCAGGAAGCAACGAAACTTCAATCGATTGGTCGAGACGCTCAAGCGAAAATTCAGTTAAACGGTCATCTGAATCAGTTGTTGCAATCTTTAGGAGAGGCTGAAGAGACTTCTACAACTGCAAATAGGGCAGTTCCAGAACAGCAAAACTCGCCTATGGTTTCTAAGGAACCAAATGTAGCTGAAACAATACGAAACCTAGTAAAAGATGTACAAAAAGATCCGTCATTAGCCAAAGTGCTTGATAAAACGGCAGCATTGCTCGCTGAACAGGGTGCAAATGAAGAATTGAATGAACTGAAACAGGCACATGACAAAGCGCAACAGCTTCAAGAAAATGGGCGTGAATTAGCAGCAAGACGAGAGCTTTCAAATGCTCTTTCGAAAGTCGAACAGAATCTTGGCATTCAGCAACCTGCTTCTCAAGAGAATACATTATCGCAAGCGGAACAATATGCGATTAACGAAGCGGTTCAAACGTTAAAATTAGATTCGCAAAATGTCATGGTGACTGAAATTACAAAGAAGCTGTCACAAATGGCGATTGATTTTAAAACGTTGAAACGTGAGATTACAAGAAATCTAGATAATATTTCAAAGATGCTTGAAAATCGGAATATTTTACCACAAGCCAATGTGAAGCAAATTTTAGAGTCCACGATTCATAAACTCGATAACGCGATTTTAAAGGGAGACTATTTGCTTTACACAGATATGTCGACAGAAAAGAAAATGCTTGCCGCAAGCTCTCAGTTGGCGGAAGCAAAAAAATTACTAGCTAAAGGTGAAGTTAGCGAGGCGAATAAAATTGTGAAAGAAGTAAAGGCAAATATCGAAAACATTGTCTTCAAGCCTTCTGATGTAAAGGTGAAGCATTTTGTTTTAGACAAGCTTGGTTTAGAAAACTTTTCTTCAGCGCGTCAAATGGCTAGCACAGTTGAACAAGCGGTGCAGCCTTTTACAAATAATGAGCCTTCAGCACGCCAAATGTATGACACGATTCGAAAAATCGGCTTAACGCATGAACATGATGCTGGTTTTTCACTCGTTTCTAAAAATGGAACACCAGCTGACCCTCAGCAAACAGAAAATGTAAAAGCGGCATTAATGAAAATGATGAAAAATGAAGAGATGAAGCCACAGCTTATGCAGCAGGTAGAGCAAACTGTGAATAATATTACCGGTCAACAGCTTTTGAATAAGCAAGACTCTTCAGGTATGCAAAATCTATTTTTCCAGCTGCCATATATGATGGAGAAACAAGTAGAAAACATCAAAATATATGTCAATTCACGAAAGGATGGCGAAAAGGTAGATTGGGAGAACTGCAGCATTTATTTTGTGCTAGAAACGAAGCGTTTAGGCGATATCGGAGTTCTTCTGTCTTCTTCTGAGAAAAATGTAAGTCTGACGTTCCGTAGCAATAAGGAACAGTTATCGGAGAAGCTGGAGGGCTTTACAGAAGTAACGCAGGAGCGCTTCCGTGAAATTGGATATCAGTTACAGACGATGAACGTGAAGCCTCTCAACGAACCAAAGGCAAGTGCGTCAACAGAAGAACGCGTTACGGAGAAAGCACAATTAGCTCCGACTTTTACGGAGAAAGGGTATGATTTTTCAATATGAGGAATTCATTATATGTTAACCAAAAAAATAAAAAAAGAGTGAGTGGACCGACCGCGGCTGTTATTCGATATGATGACAGCAAAGGAGCGGTGCCGACGGTCGTGGCTCACGGTTCTGGTCAAGTAGCTCAAAAAATTATGGAGTTGGCGAAGCAAAATAATATTCAAATGCAAGAAGATGAATCGTTAGTGAGTGCTTTACTAAACATTGATCTTGGGGAGTCAATTCCGCCGCAATTATATGCGGTGATGGCCGAGATTTTAATATTATTGGAAGAACTCGATCAAAGTTATTAAAAGTTAGATAGCTTTTACCGATAATTATAGTAGCTAAGTTAAAAGGTGGAGATACAAAAGTGGAATTTCTTTCGGAAGAGATGATTTATCAAAAAACACCACAAGAACTAACAGCGTTTTTGTATGAAGGTTTAATCGAAAACCTAGAACAAGCTATTACGTTAATTGAAAAGAAAGACTATATAGAGTCGAACAAAAAATTACAAAAAGCAAATGATATTCTCCATAGATTAGGTGTTGGTTTAAAGTATGAAGCAGGTCCGATTGCTGAACAATTAGATAGGCTATATAACTTTATGGCGGATGAATTAGTCGAAGCCAACCTAAAAAAAGATGCGGAAAAAATTCAAGGCGTGCTCAAAATTGTTGGAGAAATAGCAAGTGCTTGGAATATCGCATTGAAAAAGACTCCAAATCCAACGCAAAAAATAAATCGAAAAGTTGCAGCGTATGAATCTAGCGTTATGAGAATAAATCAATAAGTTATATAGAGGAGATAAATACATGAAGATTAATCATAATATTACAGCATTAAATGCTTACAGAAATTTATCAGTAAACAACTCTACTACGGCAAAAAGTCTTGAAAAGCTTTCTTCTGGATTACGTATTAACCGCGCCTCAGATGATGCAGCAGGCTTAGCGATTTCTGAAAAAATGCGTTCACAAATCCGAGGTTTGGATATGGCTGAACGTAATGCGCTAGACGGGATATCCTTTATTCAAACTGCAGAAGGTGCTTTATCTTCGACTCATGAAATTTTACAGCGTATGCGTGAACTAGCGATTCAAGCAGGTAATGACTCTAATACAGATGTAGATAGAAAAGCGATACAAGAAGAAATTAATCAACTGACAAATGAAATCAATCGAATTAGTAATACAACGGAATTTAATACGAAGAAATTATTGGATGGATCATTATCCAATGAAATTATAACTAAAATGGCGGGAGCACAATCAGTACCTTCTATTGAACCAGGACAGGTGACAGCGGAAGGATTAACATTCTCTTTTACTGGAGCAGGAGCAACGTTAAATGGCTATACAGTTGAATTTGGAACTATAGCGGACGGTACAAGTGAAACTGCAAGTATCGATACGGCTAATAAAAAGATTATTATAAATGGAGACTTTGATAATACAGATGGAAATGGAACTTATTCATCCACTGCTGATATAAAAGCTGCCATTGAGGCTGTGTTTAACGCACAAGGCGGTTCATTTGCAGGAATCACTGCAACTGTTTTGGGAGATCCAAGGGCAGTAATCGAAGGTTCTTTAGCTATAAGAGATGGTGCAGATGAAGTAGCTGCTATTCAACCGACGACGGTTACAGCGGGGACACTAACATTTGATTTCTCTGGTGCTAATGGAACTTTAAGTAACTATACAATTGAATTGGTGGATGCTGGTGTGAGTGGTACTACAACAGCAAATATTAATACAGGAACTGAAAAGATTACTATTAGTTATGATTTTAGTAACGCACCGTTAGCTTCTGATATTAACACTGAAGTAAATAATGCATTGAATAATTCATTTACTGGAATAGCGGTCGTAGTGGGAGGGACAGCTCCTACAACCGCAGCATCTTCTTCAGCTATTGGTGGTTCAAATGCAATACCTGCAGTTCAGCCAGGTCAAGTTACAGCGGAAGGCTTAACATTTGATTTTGCTGGAGCAGGAGCAACATTAAATGGCTATACAGTTGAATTCGGAACGGTAGAGGATGGCACAACTGAAACAGCAAGTATTGATACGGCTAATAAAAAGATTATTATCAATGGTGATTTTGATAATACAGATGGAAATGGAGGTTACTCATCCACTGTAGATATTAAAGCTGCTATTGAGGCTGCATTTACAGCGCAAGGCGGCTCGTTTGCAGGAATTACAGCGACTGTAGGAGGAACTCCAAGTGCAGTAATCACAGGTTCCTCAAAGATAAATGGTGGTGCTGATGGAGTACCAGCAATCGAAGGTGTATATCAATTCCAAGTTAATCCTCAGGACATTATAATTGATAGTGTTACTTTCGATTATGATGAAACAGGTTCGGCAGGATGGAAAGATGCGAATGAATTAAAAGACAAGATTAATGGTAATGCGATATTAAATGCAAAATATGAAGCTAGTGTTGTCGATGGAAAAATTCAATTAAAGCAAAAAACTGGTCAAGAATCAGCAACTGCTCCAATAGTAAATAATGGCAATAATCTAGTTACATTACAAATTGGAGCCAACCAAGGTCAAACAGTGTCACTTGAAGTTAAAAATATGCAGGCAGAAACTTTAGGTATTAGTGACACAATTAAAGGTGGAGAGCAGAAGGTTACATTATCAAATGGTCAGGAAGTAACGGTTTGGTATACAAAAGAGAAAATGTCTAATAATGGATCAACGGATACGCCGACAGAATATACATTAGATATTTCAAGTAATGAAAAAGCAGGCGCTGCTGTTACTGTTCTTGATGATGCGATTCAAAGAGTGTCCTCTGAACGTTCTCGTATGGGGGCAGTTCAAAACCGTTTAGAGTATGCGGTATCTAACTTGAAATATATGAGCGAAAACGTCACAGCTTCTGAATCTCGTATTCGTGATTTGGATATGGCATTAGAAATGTCTACTTATACAAAGAACAATATCCTTGTTCAGTCAGCTCAAGCAATGCTTGCGCAAGCGAATCAGATGCCTCAAGGTGTACTACAATTATTAAAATAATAGTATCAAGTCAAAGGAGAGGAGATCCCTCTCCTTTTTTACAATATCTTGCTAAATTAGGTGATAGATAATGGACGTTCAACGAATTAGTAAAGCGACTCTTAATAGTATACAGGGTAAAGGGGAAGTTGCTAAAGACTCGATTCAATTTCAAGCGATGATGGATAAAAAACGTCAAGATACGACGTATGACCGTTTAACAAAGAAAGTCGCTGAAATTGAACAACAAGGAAAGAAACTAGCGGATAACCATTCGGTTGAAAACTTACGTAAATATAAAAAAATGGTTAAAGAATTCATGGAAGATGCGGTGAAGAACGGCCTTGAATTAACCGAGCATCGCGGTTTTAATCAACGTGGTTCAACAAAAGTGTATAAGTTGGTTAAAGAAGTCGATAAGAAATTAATTGATTTAACGAACGAAGTGCTGGATAAAGAGAAAAAAGGATTAGATATTCTTAATATTGTTGGTGAAATTAAAGGGATGTTAATCAATATTTATACGTGACTTTGTAATTTAATCAAACGATTAATTGAAAACCATCGTACTTTTTCCGATATAAATAATAATGAGACACATATCGGAGGCGAGCATGATGTTAGAGAACCTTTCTACAAATGTTCTTTCCTCAAAACTTAGAACAGCTATCTCAGAAGGAATGAACGATTATTTTCAAAATGAAGCAAAAGTTATAAATGAAATAGCGTACAGCCCACAAAAAATAACTAAAGAACAAGTACAAGAAGCAGTAGACGGCTTAAATCAATTTTTACAACCGACGAATACGTCTATTCGTTTTGAATATCATGAACAGTTAAATGAATACTATGTCAAAGTAGTGGACGATAAAACGGAAGAAACAATAAGAGAAATACCATCAAAGAAACTATTAGATTTCTATGCAGCGATGACGGAGTTTGTTGGACTAATGGTAGATAAGAAAATATAAGCAGGTGATAGTATGGTAATGCGAGTTAGTGGGTTAGCAAGCGGAATGGACATTGATGATATTGTATCAAAACTAATGACAGCTCAACGTGTTCCTTTGGATAAGCTATATCAAAAGAAAACGTATACAGAATGGCAACGTGATGATTACCGTACGATTAATACGGCATTATCGGAATTAGATCGATTGATTAGTGACGGAATTGGACGGCAAGCCTCTTTTATTAAAAAGACGGTAAGTGTTTCGAATCCAAATGCTGTGTCTATTAAAAATGTGAATTCAACGACTGATTTTTCAGGGACGATTGAAGTGAAAGAACTTGCGACTGCGGCGACGATGGTTAGTACAGGTTCATCGAGTATAACAGACGCAACAGCAAAGTTAGATGCTAGTTTAGTTGGTCAAACTATTAAAATAAGAGCAATCAACAAAGATGGTGGCTTCGATAAGAATACAGACGGAACTGATAAGTGGTTCGAATATACGATTAAGGCAGATGATACGCTTCAAAGCGTCATTAATGAGATTAATGCAAAATCTGGAGTTACTGCTTTCTTTGATGAAAAGGAAGGCAAATTTTCGATAACAGCGAAAAATACAGGAAATGCAGGTGATACAGACGTTACAGCTGCAGTTCAATTAAAAGCCGAAAATGCAGATGGTTCAGAAGCAATAGGTGATAACTTCTTTAAAGATATCATGAAAATGAACGCAAATAGTAATCAGGAATCAGATCCTACAAACAAAGGTCAAAATGCTACAGTTATTTATAATGGTTTAGAGATTACTAGATCTTCTAACACATTCCGAATCAACGGTGCTGAATTTACGATTAAGGAACAAACGACGGGGCCTGTAACATTCTCATCCACAGCTGATGTAGACACCATTTTTGATACAGTTAAGAAGTTTGTTGATAGCTACAATGGATTAATTGCTACCATTAGTAGTAAAACAAGCGAAAAGAAAAATTCTAGTTACCCACCACTTACAGATGAGCAAAAGAAAGAAATGACGGAAGATCAAGTGAAAAAGTGGGAGGAACAGGCGCGAAAAGGAACATTGCGTCGAGATTCTACTTTAACAAGTTTACTTACAAAAATGAGAACGTCTCTTTATACACAAGTTGAAGGTACATCTTTAGGAACTTTGGATAAAATCGGTATCACCACAACGAAAAACTATCTTGAGGGTGGAAAGTTAGAGATTGATGAAGAAAAGTTGAAAGCAGCGATTGCAGAGGATCCAAATGCTATCTATGAATTGTTTATGCAGGATGGTGATCCGAAAGAAGGTAAACAAGGAATAGCTAGAAGATTAAGAGCGGAACTTAGTGCTGGAATGAAAACTATTAGTGAAAAGGCCGGAAGTGCTTCATCAGTTAATAGTTCTTTTACATTAGGAAAATTGTTAAATGAATATGATAAAAAGATTGATAGTTTTAATGATCGTCTAACTGCACTTGAAACACGATACTATAAACAATTTACAGCAATGGAGACAGCTATTAATAAAGCCAACAGCCAAAGTGCTTCATTAATGCAATATTTTAGTTAAGGAAAGTAAGAAAGGATGAAATGATGATGGCTATGAATAATCCATATCAATCGTATCAACAAAATGCAGTGAACACAGCATCGCCAGGAGAGCTGACATTAATGCTTTATAATGGATGCTTAAAGTTCATTATATTGGCCAAAAAGGCAATCGGTGATGGAAATGTAGAAGTGAAAAATACAAATTTAATCAAGGCGCAAAATATCATTCATGAATTGATGGTTACGTTAAATATGGACGTGAACGTTTCGAAGCAGCTAATGGTGATGTATGATTACTTGCATCGTCAACTAGTTGAAGCGAATATTAAAAGTGATTTGGCTATTTTAGAGGAAGTAGAAGGCTTTGTTACAGAATTTCGTGATACATGGAAGGAAGCGATTCAATTGAATCGTCAAAGTCAATTTACGACGAGCGGACAAGCTTAATGGAAGCTCTTCAAACGTTTTATGAAGCAACAAATGAGTTAATCCAAGTGTTGCAGCAAGGTGAAGGAGATCGGGATGTTCGAATTGAACAGATACAGGCTTTACTCAATCAGCGAGACGAACTGTTAAAGTCTATTCAACCGCCATTTTCTGAACCCGAACAAGCATTAGGTAAGCAGCTTGTCCAACTGAATCAACAAGTAGAACAGTTGCTGCAAAAGCAGAAACGAGAGATTCAACAAGATATGAAGAAGCTTAGTCTTCAGAAGAAATCGAATCAGAAATATACGAATCCCTATGAATCTCTTGCAACAGATGGCGTGTTTTACGATAAACGAAATTAATAAGGTAGATTATGACCGCTTGAACTCCAAGCGGTCTTCTTTCAAAAAAAACAATCGTTCACAGTCTTTTCATTATTACTTTTCAGAAAATTCTGCTATAATAAAGATAGAGAAAGATACAACTCTTTCTCACCGGTTCCGATTCACTTTCCACTCATTCGATGTAAATTTTTCTCGAATTTTAGAGGAATTTGGAAGCGGTCCATAGAATGTTAATGTATAGTCTTAATTTAAGGAGGACTCACTTTATGAATTACAACGTACGCGGTGAAAACATTGAGGTAACTCCAGCAATTCGAGAATACGTAGAGAAGAAAGTTGGCAAGCTAGAGCGTTATTTTAATAGCACTCCAGATGCTAATGTATCGGTCAATTTAAGAGTGAATCCAGATCATACATCTAAAGTAGAAGTGACAATTCCAATGTCGAATTTGGTTCTTCGGGCCGAAGAAGAAAATGCTGATATGTATGCAGCCATTGATTTAATTAATGATAAGCTTGAACGCCAAATTCGTAAACATAAAACAAAAGTAAACCGTAGATTCCGTTCAAATGGATCACCAGCAGAACTATTTGCTGTAGGGCTTGAATCAACTGTTGCAACGGAAGAGGAAGAAATCGAAGTTGTACGTAATAAACGTTTTGACTTGAAACCGATGGACAGTGAAGAAGCGATTTTGCAAATGAATTTGCTAGGTCACAATTTCTTCGTTTATACAAACGCTGATACAAATGCAACAAATGTTGTGTATCGTCGTAAAGATGGCCGTTACGGATTGATTGAAACGAAATAAATAGACTTGACGAAAAAAGCCGCTGACATTCAGCGGTTTTTTTATGTCGTTTTAAAAAAAGTCACAGCGACTTTTCGAGTTGTGGATATTATGTGTATAAATCTGTTGATAACTTAACTTTGAATCATCACTCTAGTTCCGTTTGGGATTTGTCTGGCTAGTTCGAGTACGTCTTTGTTATGCATCCGAATGCATCCTTTTGATACGGCTTTTCCAATGGAGGAGGGATCATTGGTACCGTGAATGCCATAGCCTGCTTTGGACAAGGAAAGCCACATGACTCCATATGGGCCGCCTGGATTGGGCTCGCGGTTCACAACGACAAATTGGCCGACGGGTGTTGCCGATAGCATTTTGCCAACTGCAATCGGGTAGGTTTTGATAAGTTGATTTTGACGAAATAGTTGTAGTGTGCGTTTATTTTTTGACACAACTAGGTGAAAAGGAATCGTATTAGGATCTGGCAGGCCGGGGATAAGGATGCGCTGTCCTGGCATGATGAGATTCATATTTGTGATTTGCGGATTAGCCGCCACTAGCTGGGCAAAAGGAACACGATAATCCCTGACGATGGATGCCAGCGTTTCACCATATTTTACGATATGGAACATAATCGGTCATTCCTTCCTTCTTTTTTTATCATATATATTAAGGAGAATGCCTATTTGTGTAGAAAGTCCTTAATACTGTGAAAATAGGAAAAAGGTGATTTTTATTCTTAAAAAAGAACAAAAGTCGCCTTTTTATTGCATGAAATGAAGATATCCCCTTTTTTTCTTATGATAAACGGCGCGGAAATTGGTAAAAGAATAGGAAAGTTGCAAAGAGTGTCGATGAAAAATTGGTAATTTTCGCAGATTAGCGACAGCAAATGGCTCGATGAAAAAGAATGAATCTATTATAATAGGCTTATTCGATTATCCTTTAGTAGTTAAACAGGTCTACTTGTTAAAATCAATATAGTTTAGTAGTTAGATCCTAAAACCTAATATACAAGAAGTAGTTTAGGAGGGTGCCATGAGTGAGCGAACGCTAGATCTAGAATGGGTGGAATTAATAATGGAGGCCCTTAATAAAGGCATAACGAAAGAAGACATTCTCCTTTTTTTAACGAGTTATAAAGAACAAGAAGCGATTGAATAGACGGACCCGGACGCAAATGGATTTGGAAATGAACGATTTATGCTCCGGGTTTTTTCTATAAAGCCAATTATTTTTCTTGTTTACTTCTCCATTGATTAAACTCAATGAATTCTCTAAATTGTTGTTTAGATACACCTGACTTCATCGCTTCTTCAACGATTTTGAGCCATTCGGAATCAAGGCTTTCTCTGTTCGGTTTATCAAAAAGGAGCGCATCAATGGGGACATCGAGAACGGCAGCGATTTTTTCGAGAAATTGAATAGAGGGGTTCGTTTGTAAATTTCTTTCGAGCGAGCTTAAGTAGGATTTCGCAACTCCCGCTTTTTCTGCCAGTTCAGTCATTGATATTTTCTTTTCCTGACGAAGTTTTTTCACTCGTGCACCGATTATCATTTAACCACATCCTGAGACATTTTCTACTTTATTAGTAAGTATATCCATACATTAGTTGAATAGGTGTTTTAGCATCGCGTCTGTTTCTATGTATAACTATTTACTTTCCATTTTACAGGGTCTAGTTCGTTTAGCCAATGTTTTTGTGAGAAATATGAGAGTTCCTTGTTATAGTGGTATGAAGTTGTACGAGTAGGGTAGAAGTGGTAAGATAAATGAGAATATTCTTTTTGATGATGAGTTTCTTCCTACTATATATATTTTTATAACAAGAGGAGCGTTTTTGAATGCTTAATATATTGAATAAAGTATTTGATCCGAATAAGCGTGAAGTGAAGCGTTTAGAGAAAACGGCTGATCAAATTGAGGCGTTAGCCGATCAGATGGCAGCCCTGACGGATGAGCAGTTGCGCGGGAAAACGGACGAATTTAAAGAGCGTTACCAAAAGGGTGAAGCAGTCGATGATTTGCTTGTTGAGGCCTTTGCTGCCATTCGTGAAGGTGCGAAGCGAGCTTTAGGCATGTTTCCTTTCCGCGTTCAGTTAATGGGGGGAGCAGCCCTTCATGATGGAAACATCTCTGAGATGAAGACAGGGGAAGGGAAAACGTTAACCTCCACATTGCCGGTTTACTTAAATGCGCTGACAGGGAAAGGTGTTCATGTTGTCACAGTCAATGAATACTTGGCAGAGCGTGATGCGACGGAAATGGGAAAGCTATTTGAATTTATGGGCTTAACGGTCGGTTTGAACTTAAATAGCCTGTCTAAAGAAGAGAAACGAGCTGCTTATGATGCAGATATTACGTATAGTACGAACAATGAATTAGGCTTTGATTATTTACGAGATAACATGGTTCTTTATAAGGAACAAATGGTACAGCGACCATTGCATTATGCGGTAATTGATGAGGTCGATTCGATTTTAATTGATGAAGCACGAACACCGTTAATTATTTCAGGTTCGGCTCAGAAATCGACACAATTATATATGCAAGCCAATGCTTTTGTTCGAACGCTGCAACAGGACTTACATTACACATATGATGAAAAAACAAAAGGTGTTCAGTTAACGGAAGAAGGAATTAACCGTGCGGAAAAAGGATTTAATATTGATAACTTATTCGATATTAACCATGTAGCGCTGAATCACCATATTAATCAAGCATTAAAAGCACATGCGTCGATGCATAACGATGTGGATTATGTTGTTCAAGACGGTGAAGTTGTCATCGTTGACCAATTCACAGGACGTTTAATGAAAGGGCGTCGTTATAGCGATGGACTTCACCAAGCGATTGAGGCGAAGGAAGGGCTGGAGATTCAAAATGAAAGCATGACGCTTGCGACGATTACGTTCCAAAACTACTTCCGTATGTATGAAAAGCTATCAGGTATGACAGGTACAGCGAAAACGGAAGAAGAGGAATTCCGCAATATTTATAATATGAATGTTATTGCGATTCCAACGAATCGTGACGTCATTCGAGATGACCGTGCGGATTTAATTTATGCGTCGATGGATGGAAAATTCCGAGCAGTTGTTGAAGATATCGCAGAACGTAATCAAAAAGGACAGCCTGTTCTTGTTGGTACGGTAGCGATTGAAACGTCTGAGATTATTTCGAAATATTTGGCAAAAAAAGGCATTCATCATGATGTGCTAAATGCGAAAAATCATGAGCGTGAAGCGGAAATTATTGCGAATGCAGGTAATCGAGGCGCGGTGACGATCGCCACGAATATGGCAGGACGCGGAACAGACATTAAGCTTGGTGAGGGCGTGAAGGAGCTTGGCGGTCTTGCGGTTATTGGTACGGAACGTCATGAAAGCCGCCGGATTGATAATCAGCTGCGTGGACGTTCTGGTCGTCAAGGAGATCCAGGTGTGACTCAATTTTATCTTTCTATGGAAGATGAATTGATGCGTCGTTTCGGCTCCGATAATATGAAAAATATGATGGCACGTCTTGGTATGGATGATTCACAGCCGATTCAAAGTAAAATGGTTTCAAAAGCTGTTGAGTCTGCGCAAAAACGAGTAGAAGGAAATAACTTTGATGCACGTAAGCAATTATTGCAATATGATGATGTGTTACGTCAGCAACGTGAAATCATTTATAAGCAACGTTTCGATGTGTTAGAAAGTGAAAACCTTCGTGAAATTGTTGAACAAATGATGGAGGCTTCTATTAAGCGAACTATCTCGTCATTTGCGCCAATGGGTGACGAGGAAGGCTTTAATACGTCAGGTTTAATCGATTATGTGAACGGCAACCTTTTAAATGAAGGTACTGTAACGATTGATGATGTAAGCGGCAAAGATGAAGAAGAGTTATTTGAGCTTATTTTTAATAAAGTAAAAGAGCGCTATAATGAGAAAGAAGAAGAGCTTTCTTCTGAGCAAATGCGTGAGTTTGAAAAAGTTATCGTGCTTCGTGCAGTAGATAGTAAATGGATGGATCACATTGATGCGATGGATCAATTGCGCCAAGGCATTCATTTACGTGCTTATGGACAAAATGATCCGCTCCGTGAATATCAGCACGAAGGGTTTGCGATGTTTGAGAATATGGTTGCTGCGATGGAAGATGAAGTGGCAAAATATATTATGAAAGCGGAAATTCGCAATAACCTAGAGCGTAAAGAAGTGATGAAAGGGCAAGCGGTGAATCCGAAAGAGGAAGGCGGCAAGGCGAAGAAGCAGCCCGCTCGTAAGCAGGATGAAGTAGGACGCAATACACCATGCCCGTGTGGTAGTGGAAAGAAATATAAAAACTGTCATGGCACTTTAGGCTAAGATAGATAGAAAAGGGGGAACGAATATCGGTTCCTCTTTTCATGTTTTGTTGTCTAGCTCCAGCGCCTAGCCCCTCGAGTCGCTTCAATCCAGCCGATGAAGTCAAAGAGCGACTTCACCTTCTGGCTTTCCAGCGCTTGTCGGGGCTGACCAAGGCGCTTGCGCTTTTCTCATGTTTTGTTTGCTTATAGAACATTTTTTGCATATAGTTTAGAAGGATGATTAACATATTTATGAGGTGAAAGAAATGGAATTAGCGGAAATTAGAAATACCCTTGAAAAAACAGCTCAGCGATTAGCGGACTTTAGGGGGTCTCTTTGACTTAGATGAAAAAGAGGCACGAATCGCACAGCTAGAAAATGAAATGACGCATCCTGATTTTTGGAATGATCAGCAGAAAGCGCAAACGGTTATCAATGAAGCGAATGCTTTGAAAGATTCTGTAAATCAGTTAACGGAAATGACAGAAACATATGAAAACCTTGATTTAACGTATGAGTTAGTGAAGGAAGAAAGCGATGCGGAATTACAGGCAGAGCTGGAAGAAGAGATTGTTGCTCTTTCTCAAAAAATGAATGATTTTGAACTTCAGCTTTTATTAAGCGAAGAATATGATAAAAACAATGCTATTCTTGAATTGCATCCTGGTGCGGGTGGTACAGAGTCACAAGATTGGGGCTCTATGCTGCTTCGTATGTACACAAGATGGGCTGAGAAAAAAGGCTTTAAAGTAGAAACGTTAGATTATTTACCAGGTGATGAAGCGGGCATTAAGAGTGTCACGTTGCTCATTAAAGGTCATAATGCCTATGGCTATTTAAAAGCAGAAAAAGGGGTACATCGTTTAGTTCGAATTTCTCCATTCGATTCATCAGGTCGTCGCCATACCTCTTTCGTTTCTTGTGAAGTAATGCCGGAATTCGATGAGAATATTGAAATTGAAGTTCGTACAGAAGATTTGAAAATTGATACGTACCGTGCAACAGGTGCTGGTGGTCAGCACATTAATACGACGGACTCAGCGGTGCGGATTACGCATATCCCAACCGGTGTAGTTGTAACGTGTCAATCAGAGCGTTCACAAATCAAAAACCGTGCTCAAGCGATGAATATGTTGAAAGCGAAGTTATACCAACGTGAATTAGAGCAGCAACAAGCTGAATTAGATGAAATTCGTGGGGAACAAAAGGAAATTGGCTGGGGAAGCCAAATTCGTTCTTACGTCTTCCATCCATATTCAATGGTTAAAGACCACCGTACGTCAACGGAAACAGGAAATGTTCAAGCGGTTATGGACGGAGAACTTGACTTGTTTATTGATTCTTACTTACGTTCAAAATTATAATTTTTGTGAAGAGTGTCCAATTTGGATGCTCTTTTTTTATTTAGCGAGATTAGGTCTTGAATTGGTGAGATTATCTTTAAAATTGGCGAGATTATTGTAAAGGCACCGAGGTAGCTCCACTCTTTAACACTTTATCACGCTGTCATTTACCGAGAGGAGAGCGGATGTTATACTACTTTCGGTCAAATACTAACTTATAATGAAAATTATAGCTAAAGGTTGGTAGTATAAGGAGGAATTTGTTGTGAGAAAGCGACGTCGAGAGCCGCAGCATCCGGTCATCGAAAAGGTTTTAGAATACATATTTATTTTAATTGGTTCGGCGTTAATTGCGATTGCTTTTAATGTGTTTTTGTTACCGAATCAAATTGCATCAGGTGGAGTTAGTGGGATTAGTACCATTTTTGCAGCGACGTTTGGGTTTGAGCCCGCGTATGTGCAATGGGCGTTCAATATCCCGTTGTTTATTGCTGGATTAATTTTTTTAGGGATGCAATTTGGTGTAAAAACACTGATTGGTACGCTTTTTTTGCCGTTTATTGTGTTTATGACACGAAACTGGGAGCCGTGGACGAATGATGCTTTGCTCGGTTCTATTTGTGGAGGAATTCTTGTTGGGTGCGGTTTAGGTATTGTTTTTCTTGGCAAGGCCTCAACAGGAGGAACGGACGTAGCTGCGCAAATTGTTCATAAATATACGCATTTATCGTTAGGGATGTGTGTCGCCATCATAGATGGACTGATTGTACTAAGTGCTGCATTTGTGTTCGATATTGAAAAGGGTTTGTATGCGTTAATTAGCTTGTATGCGACGGGCAAAACGATTGACCTTGTACAAATTGGCTTTAATCGCTCTAAGCTTGCCTTGATTATTACGAATAGAGAACCTGAAGTGAGGAAGGCTATATTACATGAGTTGGACCGTGGTGTTACAAGGCTTTCTGGTCAAGGTGGATATACGGATGATGCACGACCGATTTTAATGTGTGTCGTCGATCAGTCCGAATTCACGAAACTGAAACAATTGGTCAAACTAGTTGATGCTAAAGCGTTTGTCATTGTAACGGATGCTTCTGAAGTACTTGGCGAGGGTTTTAAACGTGTATAAAGTTGCTATAATAGGATTTGGGTAAAATATACTCGGGAGGGGGATTATTCATGAAAAAGAAAATACTCGCTTTATTAATGGGAACATCACTCGTACTAGCTGCTTGCGGAGGTGGAAATGATGAAGGCGCTGAAACAACAGATACAGCAGGTACTGGAGACGCTGCTAAGTTGTATGAAAATAAATGTTCTGCTTGTCATGGGGGTGATTTAGTAAGCGGTTCAGGCCCGGACTTAGATAGAATTGGTTCTAAATTATCACAAGAAGATATTGAGAAAGTGATTTTAGAAGGGCAGGGAGCTATGCCGAAAGGCTTATTAGATGAAAATGACGCAGCTAAAGTAGCGGAATGGTTAGCGGAGAAAAAGTAAGAACAACGATTATTTTTAAAAAAATAGTTCAAAAGCACCTGTTTGAGGTGCTTTTTTTGTGTTCCAAATGAAACCAAATTGTAATATATTTATTCTTAAATTGTCAAAGTTTGATGTTATAATGGTGTCTGTGAGTAAAAAGAAGGTAGTTTCTTGTTGTTTTTTGTCGAAGGAAGATAGAATTTAAAAACTAATTAGGTGGTTTTTATATGATAGAAATGAAAGATGTGTCTAAGACATATCCCAATGGCGTAGTAGCTGCCAATGGAATTAATGTGAAAATTGCAAAAGGTGAGTTTGTTTATGTAGTCGGTCCAAGTGGAGCCGGTAAATCAACATTTATTAAAATGATGTACTGCGAAGAGAAGCCTTCAAAAGGGAATATTATCGTTAATGGGATTAGCCTTCCAAGTATTCGCAACTCGAAAGTCCCTCTATTTCGCCGTAATATCGGCATGGTATTCCAAGATTTTAAATTATTAGAGAAGTATACGGTTTATGAGAATGTAGCTTTCGCTATGGAAGTAATCGAAACCAATCCTGCTGACATTAAACCAAGAGTAATGGAAGTATTGGACCTTGTTGGACTGAAGCATAAGGCCAGAATGAAGCCAACCGAACTTTCAGGTGGAGAACAGCAGCGTGTCGCGATTGCCCGTTCGATTGTGAATGATCCTAAAGTGGTTATTGCCGATGAACCGACAGGAAATCTAGATCCAGAAACATCATGGGATATTATGAACATATTTGAAGAGATTAATCGACGTGGTACGACGCTTGTCATGGCGACACATAATAAAGACATCGTGAACAATATCAAACATCGCGTTATTGCGATTGAAGGCGGCCGCATTGTTCGAGATGAGCAGCGAGGAGAGTACGGATATGAGAATTAGTACGTTAGGTCGTCATTTCCGTGAAAGCTTTAAAAACATTGCGCGTAATGGCTGGATGACCTTTGCATCGATTAGTGCTGTAACGGTCACGTTGTTATTAGTCGGTGTTTTCTTAGTGATTATGATGAATTTAAATCATATTGCGGACAATGTGCAGAATGATGTTGAAATTAAAGCGTTTTTGGACAATGCAGCGGACGATGCTGATCGAGTTTCGATTGAAAAGGATTTGAAAAAGATTTCTGGTGTGGATACGGTCGTGTTTTCTCCGAGGGATAAAGAGTTAGATAATTTAATTGATGATCTCGGTGAAAACGGTGATGTGTTTAAACCGTTTGAACAAGATAACCCGCTTCGTGATGCGTATATTATTAAAACGAAAACGCCAGAAGATGTGGTTAAAGTCGCGAAAAAAATTGAAAAAATTGAGCTTGTTCAAAGCGTGAACTATGGTCAAGGTTTTGTAGAAAATTTATTTAGCTTTGTAGATATTGCTCGAAATATAGGGATTGTATTAATTGCTGGATTGCTATTCACAGCTATGTTCTTAATCTCTAATACCATTAAGATTACGATTGTTGCGAGAAGTAAAGAAATTGAGATTATGAGACTCGTAGGAGCAACGAATTCATTTATTCGTTGGCCGTTCTTCCTTGAAGGATTATGGTTAGGTGTTTTCGGTTCTATTGTACCGATAGCGTTAATTTCCATTTTTTATTCTCAATTATATACATGGGCTATGCCGCAATTTACGATTAAATATTTAGAAATGCTGCCGACTGGTACATTTATTCTCCAAGTTTCTACGGTTTTACTGTTACTCGGAGCGATAATTGGTATGTGGGGAAGCTTAATGTCTGTTAGAAAGTTTTTGAAAGTATAAGCAAATGATTAACCTTCTCCTTGAAGCTCAGATTTTTGGAGAAGAAAGGAGAATGTAAGAAATGAAGAAGAAAATGATAGCATTGAACGCAGCTCTTGTATTGGGAGTGAGCAGTATATTTACAGCTCCAGCAGCTTATGCTGAATCTCTTTCGGATTTACATGAAAAGAAAAAGAGCATTCAAGATGAGCGTTCTGATATAAAAGTAGATATTAAGGATACGGAAGCAGAAATTGATAAATTGGAAGCTCAGCAGCTAACCGTTGAGGAACAGCTGGAAGACCTTGTGAAAAACTTAGAAGAAACAGCAAGTAAAATTGAGCAAAAAAATAATCAAATTGCTGAAACAAAAGCAGAAATCGAAGCGTTAAAAGCAGAGATTATTGTGTTGAAAGATCGAATTGCAAAACGAAATGAAGTATTGAAAGACCGAGCTGTTTCTTTCCAAGAATCAGGCGGCGATGTGAATTATTTAGAAGTAATCTTTGGTTCATCTAGCTTTAGTGACTTCCTTGATCGTGTGAATGCGGTAGCCACAATTGCTGAAGCAGACCGCGATATTTTAATACAACATGAGCAGGATAAAAAAGAGTTAGAAACAAAGCAAAAAGCAGTAGAAGACAAATTAGCCAGCTTAGAATCGATGAAGGCTGAGTTAGTAAAATTGGAAGAGAAGCAAAAGAAGCAAAAGCAGCAAAAAGAAGCACTTCAGAAAAAGCTGAAGCACAAACATGAAGAAGCAGAAGAGTATAAAGTAGGTCTTGAGGAAGAAGCAGCGAACCTTGCTGCACAGGAATCGGCGATTAAAAAGGCGATTGAACTAGAAAAGTCACGTTTAGCAGAAGCTGAATCGGCTCGTAAAAGAGCAGCAGAAGAAGCGAAGCAGCAAGCAAGTAGTTCATCAGCAGCATCATCGTCACCATCTTCGTCTTCATCATCAGCTGCTGTAAAAGAGGCTCCTGTTTCATCAGGCAGTTTCACGCGACCATCTGCAGGTGTTGTCACATCTCAAATGGGGCCGCGCTGGAACAAGCAGCATGCTGGAATTGATATTGCCGCAAGTGGAAATGTTTCAATTGTTGCAGCCGCAGATGGAGTCGTGAGCCGCTCTTATTACTCAGATTCTTATGGAAATGTTATCTTTATTTCTCATTCGATTGGCGGCCAGTTATATACGACGGTTTATGCGCATCTAAACTCTCGTCAAGCAAGTGCTGGACAAGTTGTATCAAAGGGTCAACAAATTGGTATTATGGGGAATACGGGTCATTCTTACGGACAGCATTTACACTTTGAGGTACATAAAGGACCATGGAATGTGTCAAAATCCAATGCCGTTAATCCATTAAACTATGTTTCTTATTAATTGATAAAAAACGGAGCTGTCTCATAAGCTCCTAAAATAAAGCAGGTGGAGGAAAACCCTCCACCTGCTTTTTTATGTTTTCCGTTAGTTCTTTTTTAAACTTATGACTTTTAACAAAATATTCATTAAAATAAATGTAGAATTTCAAAACCAAGAAAGGATGTGGGTTATGGCGTATAAATCTCGTACTAAGTCATCTCGATTACTAATTCTGAAGTCGTTAAATATTCGTATGAATCTTTCTGACAATGAGAGTCAGCAATATTTCAACCTTGAAAAGGGCTATGAAGGGGAGGGGATTTTTGATACATTCACAGAAAAGCTGCAGTGCGAATGCTTGATATTAAATGATCTGCTGCTCAAAATGAATGGCAGCCTATTTCAAATTGACTCACTTATTATTACGTCAGAAGCCATTTACTTTTACGAAGTGAAAAATTATGAAGGGGACTATTATTATGAATCTGACCGAATATATAAGAACCCGAAATTTGAAATTATTAATCCAATCAACCAATTGAGTAGAAGCGAATCCTTGTTACGCCAGTTACTCCACAATCTTGGATTTAATCTCCCTATTAATGCTTCAGTTGTTTTTATCAATCCGGAATTTACCCTATACCAATCACCTCTCAACAAGCCATTTATTTTCCCGACACAGGTTAATCGTTATTTAAACAAACTAAATAAGATATCTTTAAAACTAAATGAAAAGCACAAAATGCTAGCCGACAAATTAGTTGAGCTGCATATTGAAGATTCCCCTTTTCAACAGCTACCACCTTATGATTATGATCAGTTACGAAAGGGAATGACATGTGTAAAGTGTGATTCATTTGCAATTTATGTCCAGGGACACAAATGTATTTGTAAAGGATGTGGCCATAAAGAATTGGCTGAAACAACTATAATGCAAAGTGTGGAGGAACTTAAGCTTCTTTTTCCTAAACAAAAAATTACCACAAATCTAATCTATGATTGGTGTAAAGTAGTGAAGTCTAAAAAGAGGATAAGGAGGATTCTAGAGAAAAACTATAAAAAAGTGGGAGTTCATCAGTGGTCCTTTTATCAATAAAAGTAGAATGATAATTATCTACTTTCTAAATTAAAACTTTATTGGGGGATATTCTTTAATGTCCCCCTAGATAGTGTCCTTCATGACTTGGATGAAGGGCTTTTTGTTTGTTTAAATGCAGGATGATGTCCTTCAAAGCTCGGATGAAGGCCATTTGGTGTGTGGAAAGGCAGGGAAAAGTCCTTCATAACGCAGATGAAGGCCATTTGGTGTGTGGGAATGGAGGGAAAAGTCCTTCATGCCCCGAATGAAGGCCATTTCGCGTGTGGAAATGCAGGGAAAAGTCCTTCATGAAGCAGATGAAGGCCATTTGGTGTGTGGGAAGGCAGGAAAAAGTCCTTCATCCCCCGGTTGAAGGCCAGTTTGTCCACCTAAACGGAGAGGCTGTCCCGAAATTCATTCTTCATGAGCCTTCTTTTTGTAATAGATAGGTAATCAGCTTCAGAGCTTTCGCTTTTCTAAATATCATCATATTTCTCCTAATTTACTCATATAGTGAAGTACATTACAGAGTAGAAAAGGTGAATAGGATGACTAAAAAATGGGTGCTTCCGTTAGTGATTGTCGTCTCGCTATTGATGGGGTTTTCTGGTGGTTTATATTGGACAAGTTTTCAAAAGGATAGCGGGCAGCAGAGCAAGCGAATGGGAAATGAAGTAGAGGAATGGGATAAAATCGAACAAGCTTATCACTTAATTTTGAATCAATATGTGGAGAAAGTAGAGAGTGATCAATTAATTGAAGGTGCGATTCAAGGGATGGTTTCCACCTTAAAGGATCCGTATTCCGTTTATATGAACAAAGAGATGTCCCAACAATTCAATGAAACGCTCGATTCATCCTTTGAGGGAATTGGTACAGAAATTGGAATGGAAGAGGGGAGAATTATTATTGTCTCTCCTTATAAAGATTCCCCAGCCGAAAAAGCAGGTTTAAAGCCAAAAGATGAAATTGTAAAAGTAGATGGAGAAAGCGTAGAAGGGTTAGATTTATATGAAACTCGTTTGAAGATTCGTGGAGAAAAAGGCACCGTTGTGAAACTTGAAGTTAAACGTGAGGGGATTAATAAACCGATTGAATTTAGTATTGAACGGGCAGAAATTCCGCTGGATACGGTTTTTTCCTCTATAAAAGAAGAAGCAGGCAAGAAAGTCGGTTATATTGAATTAACGACCTTCTCGGAAAATACGGCAAAGGATTTTAAAGAGCAATTGAGCAAGTTAGAGCAAGCAGGGATGGAAGGACTTGTCATTGATGTACGCGGTAATCCAGGCGGCTTGCTTTCTAGTGTTCAAGCCATTTTAGAAGAATTTATTACAAAAGAAAAACCTTTCCTGCAAATTGCCGAGCGATCTGGAAACACAGAATCTTTTTACACAAAGCTAACAAAGGAAAAGGGTTATCCGATTGTCGTATTAACGGATGGAGGAAGTGCTTCAGCATCGGAAATTTTAGCAGGAGCTCTGAAAGAGGCTGGAGGCTATCCGCTGGTTGGAGAGAAAACATTTGGTAAGGGAACAGTTCAGCAAGCAGTGAAGATGGGAGATGGCAGCAATCTTAAGCTGACCCTATACAAATGGTTAACACCAGAAGGAAACTGGATTCACAAAAAAGGAATTGAGCCGACCATTCAAGTACAGCAGCCTCGCTTTTTCAATGTCCATCCTTTAACGGTTGAAAAAACATTGGAACGGGATATGACGGATGAACAAATTCAATATGCTCAAGCGATGTTAAAAGGGCTAGGCTTTGAAACAGGACGAGAAGACGGCTATTTTGATGTACAAACAGAAGTGGCCATTAAAGCCTTTCAGAAAGTGAAAAAATTGAACGTAACTGGAAAGCTTGACCGCGAAACTGCCTCAAAGTTAGAATCCAGTATTTTGGAAAAGATTCAAGATGAAAAGAATGATGTGCAGCTAAGGACAGCGGTTAAATATGTAGTCAGTCCATCGTTTAGCCGAATTAATGAGTAGCTACTATGTCATGTATCTAAAGACTTTGAAAGGTAATACAACTTCTGACTCAGGCGTGCGTGACCACGGTCTCGCACGCCTTTTAACAGTGTCTTATTATCTAAAAAAGAGATTCTTCATCTAATCTTTCAATTAATGAATCCGACCCTCCACCGGCTACTGTATTTTTGGTAGAATAAGAGATAGCAAAGGTGGTGGAGATTTAATGACAGACTGGCTGATTGCGTGCTTAGTTGGATTAGGAGAACTCTTTTTAAATCCATTGTTTTATTTGTCTCTGATATTATGCTGGTGGATTGGATCTCAACGTGTGAAGCAAGAACGGCGCAATTTTAATACGAAAATTTTGGATAGCTCTCATGAATGGCAGGGCTTGTTGCCGCAAGGACTTCTATGGGGTCTGATTCTTTCGATTATTACGCTTGGGACAGGGCTGGCCATCCCAATAGCAGCTATGATTATTCTAACAGCTGTTACGCTAGTACTGGCGTTGACGTTCCAGTTCCGTTTCTTATCGCCAGCTTACACGCTTTCGTTGACATTTTTTATCGTATTTTTCATTTATCAACAAAACGTGCAGCTTCCGGTATGGAATGAGTATTTTGAACAGCTAGAGAAGGCTATCTATCCAACATTGGCTATTTTGCTTGGGCTTTTGTTAATTGCTGAAGGGTTTATTATTCAGCGAAATGGTGCCAAAGTTATGACACCGCAGTTCACTGTTTCTAAGCGGGGACAAACAATTGGATTATATGCATCACGCAGAATTTGGTTGCTTCCGATGTTTGTTTTTATTCCCGGCGGGGAACTTTCTGCACCGTTTACGTGGTATCCAATCTTTTCAATTGGTGAAGCACAGATTGCGCCAATTGTCCTTCCAGTCATCATTGGTTTTACCCAGAACGTGCAAGGAACGATTCCAGAACAAGCGGTCAGGGCTCATGGAAAGCAAGTTGTCTCTTTAGGTTTCTTTATGACAGTACTTGCGCTTCTAAGCTATTGGTATCCAGTGCTCGCAATTGTGACGGCCATCCTTGCGTTAGCAGGGCGTGAACTAATCTATTATCTACAGAAAACGGCTGATGACAAACGTCCATTTTACTTCTCGCAAAGTGCAAAGGGTGTTAAGATTCTTGGAGTTATCCCGCACACTCCAGCGGACAAAATGGGTCTTGAAAAAGGAGAAATCATCTCCAAAATTAATGGTGTTGTCGTAAAAACAGAAGCGCAGCTCTACCAAGCTCTGCAAAAGAATCGGGCTCACTGTAAGCTTGAAGTGATTGGGAACAATGGAGAGATGCGTCTTGTACAACGAGCGTTATTTGAAGGAGAGCATTATGAACTTGGGTTGTTGTTTGTTGAAAGTCAACTGAAGGACCTTCAAGTAATGTGATTGTGATTTTTCATAATGGATTAGAATAGGTCGTTTTAAAAAATGGTTTTGTTAATGAATATTGTTGATTTAGAAAATTTTTGGCTTAGGCGTTTGAAAATGTGGTTTCACACGCCTTTTAGCTCTGCTGAAAGGTAAAATGAGCATAGGGGTGATTTCGTGTTTACTATAACACAATCAGCAAAAACAGAACTGCAGAACAGGTTAAAATTAACAGATTCAAATAAACTAATTCGGCTCCAAATGCGTAAGAGTTGTTTCATGAAACTGAAATTGACTTTTGAAGAATCTATCCAGACAAATGATACTGAATTTGTTATGAATGGAATGCATTTTATTATAGACAAAGGTGAGCACCATTATTTCAATAATAAACAAATAGATTTTATACCAGATCAGACTGGTTTTAAACAATTTGAAGTTATATAATATTGGATCAAAAATCATTTTTGGCTTATATCTGTTATGATATAGGCCTTTTTATCGTTTATAAGGCTTCGGATAGTTAATATATAGTATAAATTATCAGAATATATTGACACGAGTTATAAATAAGGGTTACTATAATAACATCCAATGGGTAAATTACGAACGTCATTCGACAATGACGAACATAGAGGGGGATGAGAGTGGCTGAACGTCTTATTCAATCGATTGAAAGGGCTGCTGATGTCCTAGAATTGTTCATGGTTTCAAATCCAGAACTAAGTATTAAAGAAATAAGTCAAAAACTAAACTTATCAAAAAGTACGGTTCATGGGATTATCAAGACTTTAGAACATAGGGGTTACCTTCAACAAAACCCAGATGATTTGAAGTATAAGTTGGGGATCAAACTCTTCGAATTGGGGAATTTTGTGGGGGAACAGCTTGATATTGGAAAAGTTGCTAGACCAATTATTGGGAATCTAGTGGATGAACTTAATGAAACCGTTCATTTAGTTATACGACAGCAAGACGAAGTGATTTATATTGAAAAAGTGGAAGGAGCGAGAGCCCTTACCATCTATTCACATGTAGGAAAAAGAGCTCCGGTTCATTGTACAGGTGTTGGTAAGGTGATTCTGGCTTACCAAAGCGAAAATGAAATAGATAGGGTTTTATCATCTGCTGCGTTGGAAGCGTATACAAAGTATACAATGACGAATATAACGGATATAAAAAATCATTTACAGTCAATACGGGAGAAGGGCTATGCCATTGATGATGAAGAGATCGAATTAGGGCTCAAATGTGTAGCCGCTCCAATATTTAATCATCAAGGAAAAGTAATCGCTTCCATTAGTTGTGCCGCACCTAAAATGAGGTTTGACGAAGTGCGGATGCCAGAAGTAATAATGAAAATTAAAAGAGCTGCATCTGAAATTTCAAGTTGTTTAGGTTATAGGGAAGGAAATAATCCAATAGAAACGGGTTTAGAGAGTTTTTAAAATATATTTATAGTTTAGGGGGAGAATATTTTGTCAAAAGTAAAGGTTGCTATTCTTGGCTCAGGAAATATAGGTACAGATCTTATGATAAAACTAGGACGCTCTGAAGTTTTAGAGCTGACGACTGTTATTGGGATTGATCCACATTCGGACGGGTTACGTCGTGCGAGAGAATTAGGTTATGTGGCTATTGATAAGGGAATCGATGGATTTCTCGAAACACCAGAATTGGCTGATATTATCTTTGATGCAACATCCGCCAAGGCTCATCTCTACAATGCAAAAGTGTTAAAAGAAGCAGGGAAAAAAGTGATTGATATGACTCCTGCTGCTGTAGGTCCATATGTGTGTGCAGCAGTGAACATTGAAGAGCATTTAGATAAGGATAATATCAATTTAATTACTTGTGGCGGTCAAGCGACAATCCCGATGGTCCATGCAGTAAACCGAGTAAGTCCAGTTGAATATGCTGAGATCGTTGCAACAATCTCAAGTCTTAGCGCAGGACCTGGAACTCGTGCAAATATCGATGAGTTTACTGAAACTACTTCACGTGCGATTGAAGTAGTTGGAGGTGCTAAAAAAGGAAAGGCAATTATTATCTTGAATCCTGCAGAACCACCGATTCTTATGCGTGATACAGTTTATACTCTTGTAGAAGAAGGAAAAATGGACGAAGAAGCAATTAAGCAATCAATTGAAGAAATGACGAAAGTTGTTCAATCATATGTTCCTGGCTATCGTGTTCGTACAGAGCCAATCTTTGACGGAAATAAAGTAACGATTTTCCTTGAAGTAGAAGGTGCCGGAGATTACTTACCTAAATATTCAGGAAATCTTGATATTATGACAGCGGCGGGCGTGAAAATAGCAGAAGAATTCGCAAAAAACTTATTAACGAAAGAAACAGTTTGAGCTGTAGAAAGGGGTATAACACACAATGACAACTAAAAAAGATATCCTTATCACTGAGGTAGCGTTGCGAGATGGAAGCCATGCGATTTCTCATCAATACACGGTAGAGCAAGTACGTAAAGTTGCAAAAGCATTGAATGACGCAAATGTCCCTTATATCGAAGTATCACACGGAGATGGATTAGCTGGATCGTCTTTACAGTACGGTTTATCAAGGACAAACGAAATGGAATTAATCGAAGCAGCAGTTTCTGTTGCTGATAAATCAAAAATTGCTGTTTTATTATTACCAGGTATCGGTACCCTGCATGAATTAAAAGAGGCAGCCAATTTAGGTGCAAAAATGGCTCGTATTGCAACTCATGTAACCGAGGCAGATGTCGCTCCACAACATATTGCTTATGCAAAAGAACTCGGAATGGAAACGGTCGGATTTTTAATGATGGCCCATATGGCACCGGTCGAAAAATTAGTAGAGCAGGCAAAATTAATGGAAAGCTATGGAGCAGATAATGTATATGTTGTTGATTCAGCGGGTTATCTCCTTCCAGACCAAGTTCGTGAACGTATTCGTGCGCTTAAACAATCTGTAGGCATTAACATAGGTTTCCATGGTCATAATAATTTATCTCTTGCAATGGCAAACACACTTGCTGCAATCGAAGAAGGAGCTACTCGTATTGATGGCAGTGTTCGCTGCTTAGGAGCAGGTGCTGGTAATACACAAACAGAAGTACTTGTAGCCGTTCTTGAACGGATGGGAATTCAAACAGGGGTAGATTTATATAAAATGATGGATTTGGCAGAAGACATTGTGGCTCCGATTTTGCAAACGCCTCAAGAAATTACAAAAGATAGTCTTACTCTAGGGTATGCTGGGGTATACTCAAGCTTTGCTCTTCATGCGAAACGCGCAGCTGAAAGATTTAATATCGATTCACGCGATATTTTAATTGAATTAGGAAAACGTAAAGTAGTTGGCGGCCAAGAGGATATGATCTTGGATGTAGCAGCAGAAATTGCTCAAGCGAAGCGTACTTTAGTATAATAAAATAGCTGACATTGGAATGAGAGAGTCACTCTTCTCTCATTCTTTTCTTTATTTTAAAGGATAGGAAAATATAAATTTTTGGTACTTAGCTTTTTGTCTAGTTTCGTACGCTATCGACTCTAATGCTAAACAACAGCCTTCCAGCTGTCTCGTCTTATGCTTGTCGCCGATAGGCAGGCGCCTTGTGCTTTTATTAGTAAGCGCTTTCTTTTATAATGCTAATTAATGAGAGGGAGAGATTCATATGAAAATCCAGATTGCCGAACAGGGTAATAGTTTTGAGATAGTAGAGTGTGAGCGTAAAATTGTTTATCCATCATCAGCATTTGGCATCATTCGTGAGCATCTCGTCCGAAATATTGGCACCAAACGTGCAAAGAGCTTTTTGTTTCATTTTGGTTGGGAGATGGGGGCGCATGATGGCAAAGAAGCAATGAAAAGTGATGCACCGTTAAAAGAGTTAATAAAAAGTGGTCCACTGCTGCATATTGAAAACGGCCATATTCGTGGATTCCGCCATGAGTGTCAAGTTGATTTTGATGAATCGCAAAAGGTGAAAAATGTATTAGGACAAGGAGCTTGGCTCGGCTCTTATGAAGGTGAAGAGCATCTTAAGCAATCTGGTGTTTCTGATAAACCGGTTTGTCATACGTTAATTGGCTATGCAAGCGGGTTTATGTCGACGATCTTTGGCCAGCCGCTTCTTGCAAAAGAATTGACTTGCATTGCACAAGGGCATGACGAATGTCAATGGGTGGTAAAAACGAAAGAAGAATGGGCCCATGACATGCCGGAAGAACTTGAACTTTACAATGAAACGCCTATTGTAAACGAACTGAAATACACGTACGACCAGTTGTTAGAGCAAAAAAACTTCATAACACAACTGTCGGATTTTCAAAAGAATATGACTGAAGAAGTAATCAATGGTCAGTATTTGCAAAAGATTGTAGACATGATGTATGAAACAATGCAGATTCCAGTGATTGTAGAAAGTATAGACGCTCGCACTATCGTGCATTCTGGATTGTCTGAAGAACAGTATTTGGAATTAAAAGAAGATATGGATCAATATATAGATCAGTATATGTCCAAAGAGCTTCTACAATTTCGCAAAAAGATGATTCAAACTAATCGACAAAAGCGGCTTTTGACACCTGTACTTGTTCAAAGAGAAATATTAGGATGGTGCTCGCTAATCTATGAAGCAGAGGACGGTTACAGTCGTCAGGAAAAAGATTATCTGTTTTTAGATCGTTTTGCCAATGCTGTTTCGCTTGTTTTGTTAAATGAAAAAACAAAATTTGAATCATTTGAACGCATGAAAGGTAACTTTTTAGAAGAGATTTTAGAAGGGAAATTTACAGCAGATGAAATCATAAAAAGAGGTCGCTACGCTGGACTTAATCTTGCTCAACCTTACTATATAGTAGTGCTGTCATATAAAAAAAAGAACTGTTCAATTGAGGAAGATTATTTATTTCAAGAGCAATTTTATGAAGCATCGTTCAGTTATTTCCACGACAAAAAGCAAACGATATTGGCAGGACATCGTGACCAGAAAATTGTTTGTTTTATCCCAAAAAAAGCAGTCTCATCATCCATTGAAGAAGAGATGAATGACTTCTATCATTTTTTAAATAAAAAATACCCACAAGAACATTTTAAAATTGGCATCAGCAATCTTGCTGATAACCCATCAAATGCATTCAAGTCTTATGAAGAGGCGCTTGTTGCTTTACGTTTAACAACGAAAAAACCGGTTGTACCGTTTCGCTCACTCGGTATTATTGGTATTCTAATCAATTCTCAAAATATCAACAGTATTCGTTCTGTAGCCAAACAGGAGCTTGGTTCATTATATAATATAGAAGATCCGAAAGCGGTTGAACTGCTAAAAACCCTCTATTTTTTTCTACTGAATGGTGGGAAATTAGAACAGACGATGAGTGATTTGGCTTTGTCGATGAGTGGATTGCGACATCGTATTCAAAAGATTGAAGGGATTCTTGACAAAGACCTTCGAGATTCAAACGAAGCTCATCAATTGTTATTGCTTATTAAATCGTTAATTGTCACTGACGAATTGCCAATTCTATAGCAAGCGAGATCAGCTATCATTAGCTGGTCTTTTTTATATGAAAAAGTTTAATTTTGATGGTTCTGGTTATAGGCCATAGAGGATCTTTGATGTATACAGAGCAATAAATGTCTGAATAAATTCAATTTAAGGACAATTATTGCTCTAGTTTGAATGTTGTTTCTTAACTACAATTAAATTAGATAAATGAGGAGGGGAAAACTCCTTAAATAGGAAATGAAAGCGATAACAAAATTGATACACTCATTCTTCTAGTTTTAAAAAATACGTAAAAAGAGGTGCAAATAACATGGGATCTCAAACATTAGATAATAAAAATATGACGTTTGAACAGCTTTTAGAAGGGGCAGAAAAAATCGGTCGTTTAGCAGAACAGGAAGCTAAAACAGCAGAAGAAAATGCAACTATTTCTGAAAACGTTATCAATTTGATGAAAGAAACGCAAATTTCAAAGTTAATGCTTCCAAAAAAATATGGCTTTCCACAAGTTGATTTCGCTGAATTTTCAAAAATTATTCGCAAGGTTGCCAATTACAATATTTCTGCAGCTTGGCTAACATTTCTTTACCCATTACACAATTCGCTGCCAGCTTATCTTCCAGAAGTTGAAGGAGAAAAAATTATACAAGATGGCGGTTTAATCTGTGACGTCTTCGCAGCAGTTGGAAAAGCGGAGCCTGATGGTGATGGTGGTGTTCGCGTAAATGGAAAATGGAATTTTGCAAGTGGAGTTCTTTACAGTGATTGGATCGGCCTAGGCGTTATGATGGAATTCCCTGATAGCACAAAACCTGAAATCTGCATGCCAATGTTCCATAAATCAGAAGTGGGAATTGTGAAAAACTGGGATACATTCGGATTACGTGGATCAGGTAGTAACCAAGTAGTTGTCGATAATGTGTACATTCCATTCGAACGGATTATTCGTTTAGAACAAATTGATAAAGTGAGCCGTCCACCGATGGAAGAGTATGATCACGATTATCCATACTATGATGTTCCTTACTTCCCAGCTTTCTATGTTGGCTTCCCAAGCATTGCGCTCGGCGGTGCGGAACGAATCTTACAAGAATTTAAGACGCAAACAGAAAAGCGTATCCGACTTGTCGATGGTGTACGTGAAAGCGAATCACCAAGAAGCCAACGTGTTATCGCTGAAATGACAACAGAATTTCATGTAGCTGAAGCGTTGATGGATAAATATATTCAGTTACTTGATGATAGTAAGAAATTAGGTATAGAGGTACCACGTTCAGAATTCTTCGCTATTCGGACAAAAATTATTAAAACCTGTACAGATATCGCTTATCGTTCTCTTTTAACTTTAGGCGGAGGTGCACTGTACAAAGGTGGTGCAATGGAATTGTTCTTCCGTGACCTTATGGCAGTAGCGACACATAAAACGTCTCTATATGAAGATTCTGTTGCAGCCTATGGTAAAGAATTATTTGGATTTGAAGGCGGCGTTCGAGGATAATAGCCGCTTAACTATAAACAATTTTTATGGAGGTATAAAATCATGGATGATCGTCAATTTCGTACAGCAATGGGTAGATTCGCCACAGGAGTAACGGTAATAGCCACGGAAGTAGAAGGGGAAGCTCACGGCATGACAGCCAATGCCTTTATGTCTGTTTCGCTTGATCCGAAGCTTGTTGTCATCTCCATTGGTGAAAAAGCCAAAATTTTAAATAAAATCAAAGAAAGCGGCATCTTTACTGTCAATATTTTAGCTGCTGACCAACAAGAAATGTCGATGATTTTTGCAGGACAGATTAAAGATCGTCAAGTAGAATTCGGTCGATTAGACAATAAACCAGTTTTACCTGGTGCTATTGCACAAGTTGCTTGTGAAGTATCAGCGGAACATGTTGAAGGGGATCATACCCTGTTTATCGGGAAAGTAACGGATATTCACTTAGAAGAAAAGGAACCTCTTATTTTCTTCAATGGAAAATACCGTTCTCTTGAAGAACAGCCAGCTGTTTTATAAGAAAGTAAAAGAAAGTAAAAGAAAGTAAAAGAAAGGAGATCGTATGGAGACTATTCATATTAACCGGAAAAATTTGCACAATTGGCAAAAGCAATCAGTACCTACAGTAGTGGCTCTTGGATATTTTGATGGACTTCATAAAGGACATTGTCACGTGATAGAAACCGCTCGTTTAAAAGCGAAAGAATATGGATTACCACTATCGGTAATGAGCTTTAGTCCTCATCCCAAAATCGTGCTGTCAAATGGAAAAGAACAAGTACATTGTCTAATGCCGCTCAGTGAAAAAGAAGAAAAGATGAAGACGCTAGGCGCTGATAACTTCTATCTTGTGAAATTTGACAAGGAATTTGCATCACTTTCTCCTGAAAGATTTGTTGAAGAGTATCTGGTTAATCTTGGGGTTGTCCATGCGGTAGCCGGCTTTGACTTTTCCTACGGATCTTTTGGAGCAGGAAATTTAGACAGATTAAAGCAAGATTCAAAAGGGAAAATTGACGTAACAAAAGTGCAGAAAGTCAGTTGTAGAGGAGAGAAAATTAGCTCTACTTGTATTCGAAAACGTATCTTAGCTGGAAACGTCGAAGAATTGCCTGACTTCCTAGGCCATTTATATGAAGTGAAATGTAACTGGAACGGTTTTTTACTTCAGCCTCAGCCGCATTATACAATACCGGCCCCGGGGATTTATGAAGTCATATTAAAAAGGGAAACTAAAGAACTGATCGGACAGTTATACGTAACAGATGACGGTTTGTTGCAATTTGCCCAAAATATTCCGAATCAAATGAAGGGCACTTTGACAATTGTATGGAAGAAACGTATTTCAGTAACACCTTCCTATAAATTAGAAAAAGTGATGAACAATTAATAGACATTATCAAAGTTAATTGAGAAGGAGAGGACCGACATGGCAGAAATTATAGCAGGTGTGGCAATGTCACACAGTCCGATGATTATGACAAATCCGGAAGCAGGCGGCGAGAAAGGAAAACGTTTCATCTCAACTGCAAATGAAATGAACAAATGGCTGAAAGAAAAGGGCGCAGATGTCTTAATTCTTGTGTCCGATGATCACTTCAACAGCTATTTTTATGATCATATGCCTTCCTTCACAATCGGAATCGGTGAATGTGAAGGGTGGGGAGACTGGAAGCTTCCAAAATATAAAATGCCAGTTCAGACAGATTTGGCCAAACATATTCTTAATACAGGTTTAGAAAATAATTTAGATTTTGCTTTCTCGATGAAAATGAAGGTTGACCATGGTCATACACAGTCTATTTACTTCTTAAATGAGGACCTAGAAGTGCCTGTTGTTCCAATCGCAGTGAACACAGCTGCACCGCCGCTACCGACAATGGACCGTTGCTTCCAATTGGGAGAGGTGTTACGTAAAGCGATTGACTCATGGGATTCAGATAAGAAGGTAGCTCTTGTAGCTTCAGGTGGAATTTCCCACTGGGTTCCAATTCCAAAAATCGAGAGCGAAAAGCCAGAAGATCAGCAATTGATTCATGTGTTGAAAAACGGACGTCAAGAAATCGAGCAGTTGGATGAGTATTTGACAGCCCGTGAAACTCGAGTGACCAGCCTTGTATCCGGTCCGGTAAATGAAGAATGGGATCGTGAGTTTTTAAGACTCGTAGAATCGGGCGACTCTTCTGCACTTCGTAACTGGAACTCGGATTTTATTGAAGAAAACGGTGGCAACGGTGGTCACGAAATTCGAAACTGGCTTGTTTTACTTGGTGCATTGCAAGACTTTAAAACAAATGTTGCTTTCTATGAACCGATTCCGGAATGGGTAACCGGGATGGCGATTGTACAATTTCAACGATAATTAAGGAGGAAACATTGATGACAATTTGGACTGAATTTCAAGATGTTGAATTTAAACTTTACTATTTAGATGCAGCGGGTATTAAAACACGTGTATTAGAAGCAGGTGAAGGAGAGCCGTTAGTTTTACTTCATGGTACAGGCGGTCACATTGAGGCTTATGCACGGAACATCCGCGGACTTAGCAAACATTTCCGAGTCATTTGTATTGACATGCTAGGACATGGTTACACAGAGAAACCAGATCACCCATATGGCATTGATTCTTACAGCGACCACTTACTTGGTGTTCTTCAAGCACTTAATTTAAAGAAAGCACATATTTCCGGTGAATCACTTGGTGGATGGGTTGCAGCGTGGTTTGCGGCATATCATCCAGAATATGTCCTTTCTCTAGTATTGAATACTCCTGGGAACGTAAATAATAAACCTGAAGTAATGGCGCGTTTGAAAGAATCAACAATCAAAGCGGTGATTGAAGCGAACTATGAAAATGTAAAAACACGTTTGGAATGGCTCATGTACGATAAGAGTCAAGTGACGGATGAGTTAATCGAAGCTCGTTACAAAATTTATACACAGCCAGAATATCAAAAATCAGTTTATAACATCGTATATCTGCAGGATCCGGAAGCACGTCAACAATACACGTGGGATCCATCATGGTGTGGAAAAATTAATGTACCGACATTGTTAGCTTGGACAGACCATGATCCAACATCAACTGTCGAAGAGGCAAAACCAATTCAAGATATGATTCCGAATAGCGAATTAACGGTAATTGAAGGAGCAGGACATTGGCCTCAATGGGAGAAAGTTGAAGATTTTAACAATACAATCATCAATTTTATCCTTCAAACGGTAAAGTAACTTGAACAAGAGAGGCATCGTATTTTTTACAGAAAGGGGTTTTGTCATTGAGTAGTCAGATAGCAAACCGTATTGATGAAGCGTACAAGCATTTGCTTAAAGCTGAAACAGAACAGCAGTCGGTTGCACCTTTAACTCAATCATATCCAGATTTGACCATTGATGAAGCATATCGTGTTCAATTAAAAATGATTGATCAAAAAGTGCGCAGCGGTCAACGAATTGTTGGAAAGAAAATTGGCCTAACATCTGTGGCGATGCAAGAGCTGCTTGGAGTAGACTAACCAGATTATGGTCATTTATTGGATAGTATGGATATGACTGGAAATGAAAGTATTCCAATGACGGGGCTATTTGAACCTAAAGTAGAAGGTGAAATTGCTTTTGTATTAAAAAAAGATTTGCAGGGTCCATCAGTAACGATTGAAGACGTATTAGCTGCAACCGATTATGTTGTTCCTTCCTTGGAAGTGGTTGATAGCAGAATTAGCAACTGGAAAATCAAACTGACAGATACAGTGGCTGACAATGCATCAAGTGGACTATTTGTATTAGGTAAAGAACATTTTTCAATTAAAGATGTGGATTTAACGAAAGTGGAAATGTGTCTTTATAAAAATGGCGAACTAATCAATAAAGGAACCGGTTTAGATGTACTTGGGCATCCTGCAGCATGTGTTGCTTGGTTGGCTAATAAATTGTATGAATATGGCGTGACGTTAAAAGCAAATGAAGTAATCCTATCGGGAGCTTTATCCGCAGCGGTTATTGCCGAAGCTGGAGACCGTTTCAAAGCAGAGTTTACAAACTTAGGGACAGTTGAAGCATCCTTCTCTTAAAGTAACGAAAGAATAAGGAATAAAGCAAGTTTCTTCCTTATTCTTTCGCGTCTTTTTCCTTGTTTTGCAAGCGTTTTCAAAGGTAATTAGTAAAATAATCATTTCATTTGGATGGAGGGAGTAAAGTGAATCAAAAGGAAGTGAAGAATCAGAGAATTTCTAAAAAAGCATGGGTAATCATTCTTTTATTATTTTTGCTCACTGTTATCAGTAATGCCGATAAAGCGATTATTGGTTTCGCATCAGTTCCGATTATGGACGAGTTGGGTCTATCAGCAGAACAATGGGGGATGGTCGGCAGTGTGTTTTTCTTACTTTACTCCGTTTCAGCAATCCTAGTCGGTGGTTTAGCGGATCGGTTTGGCACACGAATAGTGATTGCCTGTATGGCTGCTGTTTGGGCGATTGTGCAGTTCTCAACCATTTTTGTTAGCAGCTTTGCGTTTCTATTAATCACACGGATTATTTTAGGTGCAGGTGAGGGTCCGGCTTACTCACTGGCAATGACCGCTGCTTCAAAATGGCTGCCTAAAGAAAGACTTGGTATTGGTTTAACGTTAGTATCCGTTGGAGGACCACTTGGAGTAGCAATATCAGCCCCTATTTTAATGCATCTTATTAATAATTATGGCTGGCGCTCTGCTTTTATTGCGACTGGAATTGTTGGTGCCATTTGGATCGTATTTTGGTTATTCACAGTAACAAAGAAAGATGATGTAAAATCAGCAGAGACAATAAAGGTTGCTAATGCATCTTCAAGTTTACCAGCAACTAAATTCTCATCTGCATTGCTATCTAAAAATTTTATCTTAATCGCTCTATGTGGATTTGCCACTTATTGGTCATTTACCATTGGTCTTAACTGGCTCCCTAACTATTTGGAAAATATCCGTCAATTAAGTGAAGATCAATTAAAGATTGTAGTAGCTTTACCTTGGATTCTTATCACAATATCTCAGATTGTATTTTCTAGCCTTTCTGATCGTATTTACTATAAAACCAAAAATGTGGTCAAGGGACGAGTGTTTATTCTTGGACCTGTCATGGTGGCAGGAGCAGTTAGTTACTTTTTGGGAACCATAGTTAGCTCTAATTTCATGGCAATTGTTCTACTATCCCTTGGATTAACGTTTGGATGTATCACATTAGTTCTTGGACCTACAATTCTAGTAGATATAGTGTCCAAACAACACCAAGGTAAAATTCAAGGCTGGTTTATGGCATTCACTTCATTGGGTGGTATCGCTGGACCATACGTAACAGGTTATCTTATTGAAAACGCATCAAATCCAGCTTCAGGGTTTCATTATTCTTTCCAAATGTGTGCGTTAGTTCTTCTTATTTCTGGAGGGCTATTGTGGATTGCTGTACGCCCAAAGAAATTTGCATCAAATGAGTTATCAACTAATAAGGTAAATGTTCAGTAAGGTGTTGACTTTACTTTGAAAGAAATAAGGCGTTTGAAGACTCTAAACCAGGAGTAACGATTAAGCCTATTCTAAAAATTAATTAAATGATTTTATTTCTTTAGTTTTCAGGAATGAAAAAAAGCTTTGGGAGAGTCATCCAAAGCTTTTTATAGTTATCAGTCCAAAATCAACAGTATAGTCTTTAAAATAAATCAAAGTATGCTTTTAGTCCATTTGTGATTCCAACAGCGGCATCATTTTGAAATTCAGTTGTTGAAATAATCTCTTCTTCATTTGGATTAGAAATGAATCCTAGTTCTACTAAAAGCGATGCGCCGTCATTTGTACGTACGACTTGGAAGTTTCCTGTTTTTGAACCGCGATTTTTTAAACCTGTACTTTTAATTAATTCCTCTTGAACGATTTCAGCTAATTCTTTTTCATTCATGTACGTCGTCCAATAGAACGTATCAATGCCGTTGGCTGTTTTGTCGGCGCTTGAGTTAAAGTGAATGCTAATGAATACATCTGCATTATTCTTTTTACTAATTTGTACTCGTTCTGATAGAGTTGGATAGGTATCTCCCGTTCTTGTCATCACGACTTTAGCTCCAGCTGCTTCTAGTTTTGCTTGGACCTTTTTCGCAGTAGCGAGTGTTAAATCTTTTTCTCTATGCTCACTTCCAATAGCGCCAGGATCTTGAGCTCCATGGCCTGGATCAAGCACGATAACTTTGTTTTTTAATCCTTTTGTCCACTTTTTATTAGATACATAGGCAAGAGAAACCCAACCGGTTACATTATTAGAAGTAACGACTTGTCCCCAATCTCCACTTGTTTGTTTTAATGTTAAAGCATCCCCGCGAGAAGCTGTTTCTAAAATGGCAGATGAGGAACTTGCTGATTTACGAACGTTTAACGTTTCCGATATAACATAGCGCATATTGCTATTTGAAACCGTCTCAGCACTTGCTGTGACTTTTGGTTTTGTTGTAGATAAGTATTTCATCGAAACCCAACCGGTTACGCCGGAAGCCGTTTTAATTTTTGCCCAATCCCCTGATTTTGAGTAGTAAGTAACAGCTGCTCCTTTTTTAATGGCTGTAAGCACTTTAGCTGAAGTATTGCCAGCTGTTCTAACATTTAATGAATTCGACGTCACGTAATACGTTTTTGTTACGACAGGCTTTGTTTTCGATAAGTATGTAAGCGAAGCCCAGCCTATCGTTCCTGAGCTCGTTTTTACTTTTGCCCAGTTACCAGACTTTGAGTAGTAGGTAACAGCATCGCCCTTTTTAATAGTTTCTAAGATTTTTGCTTTAGTAGTGCCGGATTGGCGAATATTTAACGTATCAGAAGTCACATAATATGTAGTTGTAGAGGCTGTTGTAGCTGCTGCTTTTGTGCTGGAAATATTCTTTTTTGTAACCCAGCCTGTCTTTTTATTCGATGATACATAGACTTGAAGCCAGCTGCCTTTAGTCGCTTTCATTTGCACAGAGGTACCTTTTTTTAGGGTAGCTAAAGATGTGCTGTTAGAGCTGTTCGATTTGTATAGTTTTAATGTAGTAGAGGTTACATATCCTATTTCATTTATGTATGTAGTAGAAATCCAGCCCGTTTTTGAGCCATATTTAATTTGAGACCAGCTGCTTTGTTGTTTCGTAATCGTTACAATCTTCCCTTTTTTCAAGGTGCCGATTGTTTTGGAACTAGTCGATGCTTTTTCGCGAACATTGAGAGTGTTTGCAGTAACGATGCCTTCCTTACTCGCTGCAGAAACAAAATGGCTTTCGATGGAAGAAGAGAAGGTGGCAAAAAATACAAAGGTAGCTACGAGTAT
Organism: Peribacillus asahii; assembly: GCF_004006295.1. Taxonomy (NCBI): domain Bacteria; kingdom Bacillati; phylum Bacillota; class Bacilli; order Caryophanales; family Bacillaceae; genus Peribacillus; species Peribacillus asahii. Next base: position 4,370,366 of record NZ_CP026095.1, on the reverse strand, counting down.
TGTCATTACTTTACTTTTCATAAAGCTTTCCTCCTGTGATTTTTGATGGGGTAATACGAGACTTTATATATATTTAATAGTCTTATTTTTAACCCTTTTTACTATTAAAATAGAAAATTATCTCAGTAATTATAGTACATTATACGACAGTGTAATGGTAGTTCTTTCAATGCGTTTGTGTCAAATTAGGAAATTATGAGTAGTAATTTGTATGAAATAGGGATTTTGTAGAGTTTTTTCAATGTTGTGAAGGATGGAGTATTTTGAATACTAATGAGGAAAAAATAAAAAACGAGCGGAAGACATATTGACAAATAGATGAGGACATCCTATGGAAAATAATTAGAGTGTTTGATAAGAAGAGAAAGTAAGTTTCTATTTTACGAGTTTTTGTTAATCAACAGTGTTTTACCACAGAGGCTTCACTTAATAAGTGTATATTTTATGATTAAACGTTATAATGAATTCATTTAGGAAGCTATTTGTAAAGATTGTCAAAGAGAATGACTTTCACTAAACTAAGAAATAATGCCCTTTATGATAAGGAGATGGACAATATGATTACGAAATTTCTTGCTGCGCTTTTTTTGCCTTGTCTTCTTGTAATGTTATTTACAAGGGTTACGTATAACCATGTTGTAGGATTAGTTTTAACGGTGGCATTAATTGCAGCATCCGCATATAAAGGCTATACGCATACATGGCCTCTCATTGTGATCGATGCGTTTTCGTTAACGCTAGGTTTTTATTTATCATCGAAAATGATGAAGAGAACATCGAAAAGCGCCTGAGCAGGTGCTTTTTTTAGCTTATTTAAATCTCCTCCCGCGATTCATAGATAATGAAGCTTATGTACCAAATACAGGTTCATGAATAACATAAGGTAACTTCTTACGAAGGAGCATGTCGAATATGATTACTCATGGAGAAGATCTCCTTGTTGCAGGAGCATGGATACTCGGTTTTGGGGCGCTTGTTGATGCAGTCGGGCAAACCCGACAAACTTTTACAAGCAGCAATCTTGGTAAAGATTTAATTATAAAAGGAAATGGAATTGAAGCTTTTGGCAATTCATTGCAAGCTATTGGCAGAACTAAGCTGTTAAGACCAGAGAGCGGTCTAGCGGAACTATATACGATTTTTGGTGCCTGGGTTGAAGCTGCTGGTAATACTACAAATGCAGTTGGCGTAGATATGGAACTGAATGTTTCAGAAGAAGGAGGAGCAAAAGTAGATGCTCTCGGCAGTGGAATTCAAGGTCTGGGTGCCGCTTTTGAAGCAGTAGGTGCATTTCTTGAAGAGGATTCATCATTTAGGTCCCTTGCGATTACGGGAAATAGTTTTATTTCTTTAGGTTCTTTTTTAGGAGCAGTTGGCAAGATTTTTATTTTAAACGATAAACATATAATTGGAGAGCGCATTTTATTGGTTGGAAGCTGGATTCTAGCTATTGGTTCATTTATATTAATTCGTGCCATTACTCTTGAAGTGGAGTCCGATTTATCTTCAGAAACGGAAAGTGATACTTTGTCTCCTTATTCCTATCATTAACAGTATAGATAGGTTATATGACATGGTTGATAGTTGGCTCATTTTAGTGAAACTGTGGTTTCGCTAAAATGAGCCAACTATCGTTATATTAATATTATAGCTAAAAAGTAAGAATGGACGTTCGCTTTTGTTGGTTTGTAGATGGTCAGTTGTGGTAGAATGTGTATATATGAGATAAAACGGTTACGTAGGAGGCAATGTTAGTGAAGGATGTTTTTGAGTTAGTCTCTAAATATTCTCCTCAAGGAGATCAGCCTGCAGCGATTCAAAAGATTGTGGAGGGCATTAATGAGGGCAAAAGGTATCAAACATTGCTTGGTGCAACGGGAACAGGGAAGACGTTTACGGTATCTAATGTCATTAAAGAAGTGAATAAACCGACACTTGTGATTGCTCATAATAAAACATTAGCAGGGCAGCTTTATAGTGAGTTTAAAGAGTTTTTCCCGAATAATGCTGTTGAATATTTTGTTAGTTACTATGATTATTATCAGCCAGAAGCGTATGTGCCTTCGACAGATACATTTATTGAAAAAGATGCGAGTATTAACGATGAGATTGATAAATTGCGGCATTCGGCGACATCATCATTGTTTGAACGGGACGATGTCATTATTATTGCGAGTGTTTCTTGTATTTATGGTTTAGGTTCTCCTGAAGAGTATCGCGAAATGGTCGTATCATTGCGCACAGGAATGGAAATTGATCGAAATGCATTGCTTCATAAGCTTGTCGATATTCAGTATGAACGAAATGACATTCAGTTCACAAGGGGAACGTTTCGGGTACGAGGCGATGTTGTTGAGATTTTTCCGGCTTCACGTGACGAACAATGTGTTCGAGTGGAGTTTTTTGGTGACGAAATTGATCGAATTCGAGAAGTAGACGCATTAACGGGCGAAATTACAGGGGAACGAGAGCACATCGCTATTTTTCCAGCGTCCCACTTCGTTACTCGTGAAGAAAAGATGCGCATAGCGATTGAGAATATTGAGAAAGAATTAGAAGAACGTTTGAAGGAGTTACGTGACAATGATCAACTGCTTGAGGCACAGCGTCTAGAGCAGAGAACGCGCTACGACTTGGAAATGATGAGGGAAATGGGCTTCTGTTCCGGGATTGAGAATTATTCACGTCATTTAACCCTTCGTCCAGCGGGGGCAACACCTTATACGTTATTGGATTATTTTCCAAAGGATTTTCTGCTTGTTGTCGATGAATCACATGTGACATTGCCGCAAGTTCGCGGAATGTTTAATGGGGACCAAGCGCGTAAGCAAGTGCTAGTGGATCATGGATTTCGATTGCCATCAGCGAAGGACAATCGACCTTTGCGTTTTGAAGAGTTTGAAGAGAAAGTAAGTCAGGCTGTTTTTGTTTCAGCGACGCCGGGTCCATTCGAATTGGAGCATACGCCAGAGATGGTCGAACAAATCATTCGTCCTACCGGCCTGCTTGACCCGCTTATTGATGTACGACCAATTGAAGGTCAGATTGATGACTTGATTGATGAAATTCAAGAGCGGATTCGGAAGAATGAACGCGTCTTAATTACAACCTTAACGAAAAAAATGTCCGAAGACTTAACCGATTATTTAAAAGAAATCGGCATTAAAGTGCAATATTTACATTCAGAAGTGAAAACGTTAGAACGAATTGAAATTATTCGCGAGCTTCGTATGGGGAAATACGATGTGTTAGTCGGAATTAACTTGCTTCGAGAAGGTTTGGACATTCCAGAGGTGTCGTTAGTAGCCATATTAGATGCTGATAAAGAAGGCTTCCTTCGTTCGGAGCGGTCGCTCATTCAAACGATTGGGCGGGCAGCACGAAATGCAAATGGGCATGTAATTATGTACGCCGATCGTATGACAAATTCAATGGAGCTAGCCATCGAAGAGACAAAGCGTCGTCGTGAAATTCAAGAACGTTATAATGAAGAACACGGAATTGTCCCGCAAACGATTCAAAAAGAAATTCGTGATGTCATTCGCGCAACGCATGTAGCAGAAGAATCAGAAACTTATCAAGAAAAACCTGCACCAAACTATGCAAAATTATCGAAGAAAGAGCGCGAAAAAGTGATGCAGCAATTAGAATTAGATATGAAAGAAGCGGCTAAGGCGTTAGACTTTGAACGAGCAGCCGAACTTCGTGATTTATTACTAGAGTTAAAAGCGGAAGGATGACGAGAGTATGGCAATGGATAAGATTGTAATAAAAGGTGCCAGAGCCAATAATTTAAAAAATATTGATGTGACGATTCCAAGAGATCAACTAGTGGTTATTACAGGATTATCAGGGTCTGGTAAGTCGTCCTTAGCTTTTGATACGATTTATGCAGAAGGACAAAGACGGTATGTAGAGTCTCTTTCCGCTTATGCACGCCAGTTTTTAGGGCAAATGGATAAGCCGGATGTCGATTCAATTGAAGGATTATCACCAGCTATTTCCATTGATCAAAAAACCACCAGTCGAAATCCCCGGTCAACAGTCGGAACAGTAACAGAAATCTATGACTATTTACGACTGTTGTTTGCTAGAGTAGGGCGGCCTACTTGTCCGACTCATCACATTGAAATTAGTTCACAAACAATTGAACAAATGGTCGATCGGATTTTAGAATATCCGGAGCGGACAAAGCTTCAAGTGTTAGCGCCCATCGTTTCTGGACGAAAAGGGATGCACACGAAGCTATTAGAAGATATAAAAAAACAAGGCTATGTTCGCGTGAGAATTGATGGGGACATGTATGATTTAAGCGAGGACATTAGTCTTGAAAAAAATAAAAAGCATTCCATTGAAGTGATTGTTGACCGAATTGTCATTAAAGAGGACATTGCGTCGCGTTTAGCCGATTCGCTTGAAAGTGCGCTTAAATTAGGTGACGGAAAAGTCATCATTGATGTGATCGGAGAGGAAGAATTACTGTTTAGTGAGCATCATGCTTGCCCGCATTGTGGTTTTTCGATTGAAGAGCTGGAACCGCGTATGTTTTCATTTAACAGTCCATTTGGGGCTTGTCCTGATTGTGATGGCTTAGGAGCTACATTAGAAGTGGACCGTGACTTAGTCATTCCAAATCCAGAGCTAACTCTGCGTCAACATGCTATTGCGCCTTGGGAGCCAACGAGCTCGCAATATTATCCGCAACTGCTTGAAGCGGTTGCTAAACATTACAATATCGATTTAGATACTCCGGTCAAAGATATATCAGAAGAACAAATGGAAAAGGTATTAATGGGTTCAGGTTCAGACAAAATCTATTTCCGCTATGAAAATGATTACGGTCGAATGCAAGAAGGGCATATTCAGTTCGAAGGTGTATTGAAAAATATTGCCCGTCGTCATAAGGAAACGAACTCCGATTATATTCGTGAGCAAATGGAAAAATACATGTCCACACGTGCTTGCTCAAGCTGTAAAGGAAATAGATTGAAGAAAGAAAGCTTGGCCGTCCTTATTCAAGGCAAACATATTAGTGACACAACTTCATTATCCATTGAAGAGTCACTTGAATTTTTTGAGCACTTACAACTTACGGAAAAAGAAGCAGCGATTGCAAAATTAATTTTACGTGAAATTCAAGAACGACTCACTTTCTTAGCGAATGTTGGATTAGATTACTTAACGTTAAGTCGAGCGGCTGGTACATTATCCGGCGGAGAAGCACAGCGAATTCGTTTAGCGACACAAATTGGTTCGCGTCTAACAGGTGTACTGTATATTTTGGATGAACCGTCGATTGGTTTACATCAACGAGATAATGATCGGTTGATTGCAACGCTAAGAAATATGAAGGAAATTGGAAATACATTGATTGTTGTCGAGCATGATGAAGATACGATGCTTGCTGCCGATTATTTAATTGATGTCGGTCCTGGAGCCGGTACTCATGGCGGGCAAATTGTTTCAGCTGGTAAACCAGAAGAAATTATGAAAGATGAAAAATCCTTAACCGGTCAATATTTATCAGGGAAGAAATTTATTCCGCTTCCTTTAGAACGTCGTAAAAGTGATGGACGTTTTATTGAGGTAAAAGGTGCGAAGGAAAATAATTTAAAAAACGTCAATGTAAAGATTCCACTTGGGATGTTTGTAGCGGTAACAGGCGTATCTGGCTCCGGAAAAAGTACGTTAGTAAATGAAATTGTTCATAAAGAATTAGCGCAAAAATTAAATCGCTCCAAAGTGAAGCCTGGTGCATTCCGAGAATTAAAGGGAATTGAACAGTTGGATAAAGTCATCGATATTGATCAATCACCAATCGGTCGAACGCCAAGATCGAATCCAGCCACTTATACAGGCGTATTTGATGATATTCGTGATGTGTTTGCGGCAACGAACGAAGCAAAAATTCGAGGGTATAAAAAAGGGCGCTTTAGTTTTAATGTAAAAGGTGGTCGCTGTGAAGCGTGTCGCGGCGATGGAATTATTAAAATTGAAATGCACTTTTTACCGGATGTTTATGTACCTTGTGAAGTGTGTCACGGGAAACGGTATAACCGTGAAACACTTGAAGTGCGTTATAAGGGGAAAAATATTTCTGATATTTTAAATATGACAGTAGAAGATGCACTTGTCTTTTTTGAAAATATCCCGAAAATTAAACGGAAAATACAAACGCTTTATGATGTAGGGTTAGGTTATCTTAAACTTGGTCAGCCAGCGACTACTTTATCTGGCGGAGAAGCGCAGCGGGTGAAATTGGCATCGGAACTTCACCGTCGTTCAACAGGACGCTCTTTCTATATATTAGATGAGCCAACGACAGGTCTTCATGTGGATGATATTGCCCGACTTCTTATTGTGCTCCAACGCTTAGTGGAAAATGGTGATACAGTTTTAGTTATCGAGCATAATTTAGATATTATTAAGGCGGCTGATTATTTAATCGATTTAGGTCCTGAAGGCGGCGATAAAGGCGGAACGATTGTCGGCTATGGAACGCCGGAAGAAATTTGTCAAATTCCTGAATCGTACACAGGGAAATATTTGCAGCCTATACTTACAAGAGATCGAAGTCGAATGGAAAAGAGAATTGAGGAAAGAGAACAATTTGTGTAAAAAGGCAGGCCATTTTGGCTTGCTTTTTTTGTGGAATTTTTATTCAATACCGATTATTTCCGAGGAAATCGTCGAATGGAAGAAACATGAAACCTTTTAACCATCTGGGCGTATGTATAGAGTATAAAGCAGAAAGTGGGGAGTAGCGATGCAGGAAGAAAAGAAAAGAATTCTTCAACTCGTTCAAGATGGCAAAATCACCGCGGAAGAAGCGTTAACTATTTTAGAGGCATTAGATAAAGCCGGGAAAGAAAGTGAACAGAAAGAGCAAGTGTTAAAAAATGAATTGTCAACAGAAGTAATTGAGGCGAAGAAGCAATATCAAGATGACGCTCATGATACATTTAAGAAAAATATTCAATCATCGAAAGAGAAAATTTTCGAATTTGTTGAAAGTGCTTTTCAAAAAATTAAAGATACAGATTTAGATTTTAATTTTGGGAAATCATTTACTGTTTCTCATATCTTTCAGCATGATGAAAAGGTCATTCAAGACTTAGATGTGGATATCGCAAATGGGAAAATAAAAATGATTGCCTGGGATCACCATGATGTGCGTGTAGAGTGTGAAGCAAAGGTGTACCGCGTGGATGACCAGGATCAAGCGCGTGAAGCCTTCTTAAACGAAGTGATATTTGCCATCGAAGATGGAACGCTGAAATTTTACTTACAAGAAAAGGGCATTAAAGCAGATGTACTCATTTATGTCCCGCAAAAAGAATATAAGCAGCTTCGGATTAGGATGTTTAATGGAGGAGTAGCCGCAGAATCCTTAGCTGCAGAAGAAGTCAAAGTCAAATCAGCGAATGGATCGATTTCAATGGATAGCGTCAGAGGGGAGAATTGTGAATTAGAAACAGGAAATGGTACGATTACGATTCAAGCGTCTCGCTTTGACAAGGTTGAAGCTGAAACGCTGAATGGGGCGATTGAAGCTGGAGGACACTTTAAAAAGGTGGATGTACAGACCTTTAACGGGCAAATTATTTGTCGGAATGACAATGAAGAAAGTGATTCTTTATATGCTAAATCGATTACAGGGAAGATTCAGCTGTCTGTAGCTTCGGGAGCTGCTGTATCAGGGGAGTTAAAATCGAATTTAGGTGGTTTTAATGTCAATCTAGAAGGAATCAAAATTGTAGAAGAAAAAAGCGATGTAATTCAGAAAGTATTAAAGTTTCAAACCGTGTATGATCAAACGCCGGTTTTGCATATTTTTGCAGATACGAAGACCGGTGCAATCTCAGTTTCATAATGATAATAAGGAGGCTTGTCGAATTCGGCAAGCCTCCTTATTATGGAAGGCTGTGTTAAATAATATGGTTGATTAAGTGAGCTAAAAATCCACAGCGTTCTATAAAAAATCCATATAAAAAAAATCACACCGATTTAGAAAATATTTGCTTATAAAAACGCATTGTTTGGATATTGCCGGAAAAATGCTAAAATGGAATGAGCATTGAGTCAAAAAATTTTACTCCAAAAAGGAGGGCAACCTAGATGGCTAAAGTTCGTATAAAAGATGTAATCGATGCGTTTAACCTTGAGCTTGTTAGTGGTGAAGAAGGAGTTAACCGACCGATTTTGACAAGCGACTTATCTCGTCCGGGACTTGAGATTGCGGGTTTTTTTGATTATTATCCAGCTGAGCGTGTCCAATTATTAGGGCGGACAGAAGTGTCTTTTTTTACACGACTTAATGAAGCGGAGCGTAAACATCGTATGGAAGAGCTTTGTCGTGACTCGACACCAGGGATTATTATTACGCGTGGTCAGATTGTGCCGGAAGAATTAATCGAAGCTTCTGAACGAGAGTCGGTTCCAGTTATGCTGTCAAATATGAAAACAACACGGCTGTACAGTCGCTTAACAAACTTCTTGGAAAGCAGGTTAGCTCCAACAACAGCTGTGCATGGTGTGTTAGTAGACATTTATGGCGTAGGTGTTCTTATTACAGGGAAAAGTGGTGTTGGAAAAAGTGAGACAGCACTTGAATTAGTGAAGAGGGGACATCGCCTAGTGGCAGATGACTGTGTAGAGATTCGGCAAGAAGATCAAGATACGCTTGTTGGAAATGCTCCAGAACTCATTGAGCATTTGCTTGAAATCCGTGGATTAGGCATTATTAATGTGATGACACTGTTTGGAGCAGGAGCTGTTCGCAGTAATAAAAAAATCTCGATTGTTATTCACCTGGAGCTTTGGGAGAAAAACAAGCAATATGACCGAGTTGGGTTAGATGAAGAAACCATGAAAATTATTGATACAGAAATTACAAAATTAACAGTACCTGTCCGACCTGGTCGAAATTTATCGGTCATTATTGAAGTGGCAGCGATGAATTATCGTTTAAAACGAATGGGAGTAAATGCTGCTGAGCAGTTTTCAGATCGTTTGAATCATGCGATTGCAGAAGCAGATCATGATGATTTTTAAGTAGAAAAGAGGGAGATAAATGGAACAAGATATTCAACCGATTGGCCGTGTGGCGCTTGATTTAGGTGTGCTCCAAATTAATTGGTACGGCCTTATTATTGGGATTGGTGTGTTACTCGGCCTTGTGCTTGCTATTCGAGAAGCAGAGCGAAGAGGATTACATAAAGAGTTATTTGTTGATTTAATTTTATTTGCGGTGCCTATTGCCATCATTTGTGCACGCATCTACTATGTCATTTTCCAATGGGATTACTATTCGCAGTATCCAGGTGAGATTATTAAAATATGGAATGGTGGTATTGCGATTCATGGTGCGTTAATTGGTTCTGTGTTAACAGCGATTGTTTTTGCGAAGGTTAAAAAAGTTTCTTTTTGGAAAATTGCTGATATTGCAGCACCGAGTTTATTGCTTGGACAGGCAATTGGCCGGTGGGGAAATTTCATTAACCAGGAGGCACATGGCGGAGAAGTCACAAGAGCTTTTTTAGAAAATCTGCATTTGCCACAATTTATTATTAATCAAATGTATATTAACGGTGCTTATTATCATCCAACCTTCTTATATGAGTCATTGTGGAATTTACTTGGTGTAGTGATTCTTTTATTACTAAGAAAAGTAAATTTACGCCGCGGTGAAATTTTCTTAGCTTATTTATTCTGGTACTCAGTCGGTCGTTTCTTTATCGAAGGATTGCGTACGGATAGTTTAATGTTAACAGAATCGCTTCGAATGGCACAGATTCTTTCATTAACTCTTATTGTTGTGGCGGTTGCTTTATTCGTCTATCGTCGATTTAGCGGGATGGCGAAGCAGCGATATTTAGATGCTTAGGATGAGAGAAAAGGAGAGAGGGTTATGTACGGGGAGTCAGTGAAGAAGGGATTCATGGTTGGGTTAAAGACAACATGGACGTTAGGAAAAGTTATTTTTCCAGTTACGTTAATTGTGACCATTCTTCAATATACTCCGATTTTGCCATGGGTGATTGATTTAATTAGTCCATTCATGGCGTTGCTCGGTTTATCTGGAGATGCGGCCATTCCGCTTGTTCTCGGAAATTTTCTTAATTTATATGCCGGGATTGCGGGGATTTTGACGCTCGATTTGACGGTAAAAGAAGTATTTATTATTGCCGTTATGCTTTCTTTTTCGCATAACTTGCTGATTGAGACGGGTGTTGCGATGAAAGTAGGCGTGAAGCTGTGGGTGATTTTGACGGTGCGACTTGGATTAGCTTTGCTAGCTGCGGTGATGATTAACCTCTTATGGGATGGGGGATCAGAAATGGCGCAGTATGGGTTTGTCAGTCAACAAACTGCTGAAATTACAGGTGTGTGGGCCATTGTCTCTCATGGTATCGTGAAGGCGCTGCTAGGGATTGTTCAACTTGCGCTCATTGTCATTCCATTGATGGTCATTATTCAAATTATGAAAGATAAAAAATGGCTGGAAGCTTTTTCACGAATGCTTGGGCCGGTTATGAAGGTATTAGGCATGAAGGAGAATGCAGCGCTGCCATTTGCAACCGGTTTAACAATCGGGCTTGCTTACGGGGCAGGGGTCATGATTCAAGCTGCTAAAGAAGAAGGTGTGTCGAAAAAAGATATGACATTAGCTTTTATCTTTTTAGTAGCATGTCATGCCGTAGTAGAAGACACGTTAATCTTTATTCCATTAGGGATTCCTGTTCTGCCTCTATTAATCATTCGGTTAGTAACGGCAATTGTCCTGACAATCGCCGTAGGATATATATGGAATCGCTATGAAAGTGTGCAAAGAAAGGGAGCTGTGTATGAGCAGTAATATTTCTACTTTATTATTCGATTTAGATGGAACTTTAATTAATACAAATGAATTAATTATTGCTTCTTTTACGGAAACACTCAATCATTACTATCCAGGACAGTATAAACGGGAAGATATTCTCCCATTTATTGGTCCGTCTTTAATAGAGACTTTTTCATCCATTAACCCGGAGCTTGCGGAGGAAATGATAGCTTTTTACCGCAAGCATAATTGGGAGCACCATGACTTGCTTGTGACGCAGTTTGATGGCGTATACGAGACGATAGAAAGCTTGTTTCAAAGCAAGTATAAGCTGGCCATCGTTACGACAAAAAAACGAGATATCGTTGAAAGAGGACTCAAGTTAAGCAGATTAGATCAGTTCTTCGATGTAGTCGTGACGATGGATGATATCGAAAAGCCTAAACCAGATCCGGAGCCGCTTTTAAAGGCGTTGAATGCTCTTGGTTCAGATCCAGCTGAGGCGATGATGATTGGAGATAATTATCACGATATTCTCGGTGGAAAAAATGCAGGGACGAAGACGGCCGGTGTAGCGTGGTCGTTGAAGGGAACTGAGTTTCTACAAACGTATCATCCGGATTATATACTAAATTATATGTCAGATTTAATCGATATTTTACAAGGGAAGACGGTATGAGAAGAACGGTCCGCTATCCAGTCGAAGGATCTAATTCGCTTTGGCAAGTGTATAAGACCGTGTCCTTTTGGAAAGTTGTTAAGTGCTTTATCATCATTCAAATTGCTCGTATTACACCCTTTATGTCTGTGAAGAATTGGATGTATCGAACATTCCTGCATATGAAAATCGGCAAGCAAACGTCCTTTGCGCTGATGGTCATGCCTGATACGATGTTTCCTGAAAAAATATCGGTCGGGAATAATTCCATTATTGGATATAATACGACCATTCTTGCCCATGAGTATTTAATTCACGAATATCGTTTAGGGGATGTTGTCATTGGTGATGAGGTGATGATTGGAGCAAACTCCACGATTCTTCCAGGTGTAATCATTGGAGATGGTGCGATTGTTTCTGCAGGGTCCCTTGTTCATAAAGATGTGCCAGCGGGTGCTTTAGTCGGTGGAAATCCAATGCGCGTCATTTATACGAAGGAAGAAATGGAAGAGAGAGCGCGAAACTAAATGATTGTAATAGAACTTATTCCCCATTAGGAGGGTAAGTTCTTTTTAGTGTAGTTTTTTAAAGATATCAGATAGGCCGCTTTTAATTTGGGCTAATATCTTTTCAATAGAGACATCTTCATCTGCCGTTGCAGATTCATAGGTTTGTCTTAATAGACGAAAGAAATGTTCTTGCTGTTGTTTATCCATAATTGATTGAGCCCCCTGAATCTTAGCTTTTGAATGTTACCTTACAGTTTGGTCCCCTTTATATTGTGAAAATAGGCTGTGATTTCTCACAGCCTATTTCTCTATTTCGATACTTCAGTTTTTACTAAATCTGCAATTAACACGTATCGTTCAGGCGCATTACCAATATATGAAAAAGGATAGCAGGTGGTGACCGTTAAGGTTGCCTTCGGTTTAGGAACAATGACGGTACGGTCATCCGCATCTACAATTCGCACTTTTCGTACTTTAAATGTGAATGTACCTGCTTCTGTGTTTGTAATAAGTAAATCGCCTTTTCCTACTTCGCCTAGCTTTCGAAATACAGTATCGCGGTGTCCTGATAGTACGGAATTGTCTGTTTCACCAGGCAGCACCGAACCTGCATAATGCCCAACACCTTTCTCCAATTCATCTTCATCGGTTCCATGATAAATGGGCAAAGTGCTGTCTAATTTAGGAATGTAAAGATCTCCTATCATATCTCCTTTTTCAGGCCGAGTAGGATATAATTCCTTTTGTTCTGTTACTTCGCTCTTTTCTTGAGCAGCCGTAACAGAAGCCTCTTTTTTATCCCCTTTATCATAACTTTTTAGCAAGGGATAAGCATTCGTTGCTGCGAAATATACGCCTATAAATAACAGACAGATTGCTAAGAATAGGCTGATTCTTTTCTTTCGTTTGGAATGCCTATTGTTTTTCATAGATTAGTTCATTCTCGCTTTTCTGAATAAAACAAATGCTAAGCCAACAAGTAAAAGTCCTAGAATTGTGTTCATGGCATAATTACCTGCCGTGTTAGGTAGTAAGCCGCCTTTAACGGTTTTTGGGACAGTTTTGTTCGCGTTAGCTTCTGATTTTATTTCTTTAATGACTTCAGGCGTCTCTTTCAAGCTTTGGGCTGTCTCTTTAATCAAATCACTGCCAAACATCTCACTAGTTACAATCAAATCTAGCAGCAGGTTTCCATTTAAATCATGGATGGCAATTAGTAAACTAGCATCCGGTAATTCTTCCATGCTATACAGTTCCTGTATGGAAATTGGGGTTGTCACACCATCTTTGATTAAGGCAAATTTAAATTGAACTTGAAGTAAGTCTTGTACATCATTATAGATAGAGAATAATTCTGCTATCTGTTCAACCGTCAGATCATCTAATGTTTCGAATTGTTCAAACTGTAACATACGGTCAGATAAAGCCATTAATTGATCTTCAAATCCAGGTTGTTCAAAAATCGGTTCTAGATATGTGAATAAGCGTTCTAACTCTTCCTCATGTATATCAAATTCAGCAAGACCGTCTAACAATTCAGCCGAGTCTATATCACCCATGTCTTGGTCGAAAAGAATGAGCAGTTCGATATCAGAGACGAAATAAAAGGAATCAAGAATCGTTTCTCCTTCTTCCATTTCTCCGTATTCAATGAGTAAAGCCGTTAACTCTTCTTCTGTCATGTCATATTCATGTAGTAAATCTTCTAGGGTAGCTGGAGTTAAAGCAGGCCCTAACATATCACGAAGTTCATCAATAGAAGAAAATTCTTCTAATTCGACACCGTAGTAGTCTAAGTACTCTTCCAATTCTGTTTGTGTCATATTTACTTCAGTTAAATAGTCCTCTAAGTCTTGTTGACTAAGAGAGGCAGCAGCGTATCCAGGACTGCTTGTTAGTGTAAAAAACAGTACTGTTGCTAGAATAATGGATAAAAATTTCTGCATGTTCTTCCTCCTAAGTTATATTACCTAATTAGCTATCAAATTAAAATTATAGTTCTTAACAGTTTTAGTTGTAAGCGGTAAATGTTTCAAATGTGAAATGGGTGAATAGTCCTGATAAGGGTGAGCTTGTTAGTTCAGATATAAAAAGTCCTTCATTAAGAAAAGGAAAAAGGAGTTTGCACTTGACTGTTCACAGGGGCAGGAGTACACTACATATAACTTCACTTTGTTACCATATTAGCGAACTAAAGGATTTTTGCTTTTTTATTATAATAATTGTGATAATTTATAGGATTCTGTCCAGTTTTTTGATACTATTTATAAATTAAAGAAATATATGGTAAAAAATATTCATTATATTAAAAGGATGTGCAGTCGTGACAAAGCCATTTATGTTTGAAAAACCGTTAGGCATGAGAGATACGCTGCCGGAGCTTTATGAAACAAAAGCAGCGGTCCGAAATAAAATGAGTGATGAAATTAAGAAATGGGGCTATCAATTTATTGAAACTCCAGCTTTAGAATATTATGAAACGATTGGTGAGGCATCAGCGATTTTAGATCAACAATTGTTTAAGTTACTGGATCAGCAAGGGCATACACTTGTTCTTCGCCCAGATATGACGACACCGATTGCGCGTGTTGCGGCATCTAAGTTATTAAATCAAAGAATTCCATTGCGCTTAGCGTATTCTGCAAATGTGTATCGAGCACAGCAGCGCGAAGGTGGACGTCCCGCTGAGTTTGAACAAATGGGCATTGAATGCATTGGCAACAAGTCGACTAGTGCTGACGCAGAAATGATTGCTTTAATGGCTGACGTGTTAAAAGCGGCAGGATTAGAGAAATTTAAGATTACGATTGGGCATATCGGATTTGTTCAAGAGTTGTTCCTAAGTATTTTAGGAAATGAAGAAAGAGCAGCGGTACTACGTAAATTTTTATACGAAAAAAATTATGTAGGCTATCGTGAGCATGTGAAATCTTTAACGCTTTCTTCTATTGATAAGCAACGATTAATTGAATTTATTTCCCTTCGAGGCGGAGAAAACACGTTAACAAAAGCACTTGACCTATTAGAAGGAGAGCATGGTCGTGAGCAGCTTTCTGAGCTGCAAGAATTGGCAGTTCAATTAAAAGAATTTGGTGTTGATCAATATGTAAGCTTGGATTTAACACTTGTCAGTCATATGAGCTACTATACAGGAACGTTATTTGAAGTATATGCAGGCGGGGTTGGTTCACCAATTGGAAACGGGGGCCGCTACGATAACCTTCTTGATAAATTCGGATGGGATGCATCGGCAACAGGATTCGGCATTCGCATGGATCGTTTGGTGGAAGCGATTGGTGAAATACAGGAAGCGGACGTACCAGAATGTATTTTATTTAGCCCAGAGCGTCGTAAAGAAGCGTTAGACTTTGCTAAGCATAAGCGTGCGGAAGGCATTATGGTAACGATTCAAGATATTAATGCAGTAGAAAATGTAGATGCTTATACAAGAACGTTTTCAGATGTACATTTATTTGTAGGGAATGGAGGGAGAGTAAGCAATGAGTAGCTTTTTAACAATTGCAATGCCAAAAGGAAGAATTTTTGAAGAGGCTGCAGAGATGTTGCGTAAAGCAGGCTTTCGTCTTCCTCCTGAATTCGATGATTCACGTAAATTAATTATTGAAGTCGAAGAGGAAAATTTACGTTTTATATTAGCGAAGCCAATGGATGTTGTGACATATGTTGAGCATGGAGTAGCGGATCTTGGAATTGCCGGGAAAGATGTAATGCTTGAAGAAGAACGCGATGTGTATGAGCTTCTAGATTTAAAAATTAGTGCCTGTTACTTAGCGGTGGCAGGGCTCCCAAATACAAAAATTAGCGATATTGCGCCAAAGATTGCGAGTAAATATCCGAATGTTGCTTCAAGCTATTTCCGTGAACAAGGTGAGCAAGTCGAAATTATTAAGTTAAATGGTTCAATTGAATTGGCGCCATTAATCGGCTTGGCAGAGCGAATTGTTGATATTGTGTCAACGGGGCAAACTTTAAAGGAAAATGGGCTTGTTGAATATGCACGAATTGCGGATGTTACATCACGATTAGTAGCGAACCCTGTAAGCTATCGAATTAAAGAAGAGCGGATTACGGAAATTGTCGACCGGTTAGCAGAAATTATCGAATAAGTGATTGGATTTTTTAAATGAGGTGAGCGTATGAAAATTGAACGATTAACAAAAGACCTTTCCTTGAAGCGCTCGGTTGACTCGGGGACCGAGGATCAAAGAAAAGCCGTTCAAGATATTATTAATGATGTGAGAAAAAACGGAGATGCGGCTGTATCTCAATACACAGAAAAATTTGACGGTGTACAAGTTAAGGAATTACTTGTTTCCGAAGCAGAATTAGAAGCTGCTGTCGCAACTTTACCAGATCAACAGCTGGCGATTATACAAGAAGCGGCAGATAATATTCGAAAGTTCCACGAGAAACAAACGCGTAATTCGTGGATGACGACAGATGAAACAGGAACGATGCTGGGACAAAAAATGACGCCCCTTGATGCGGTTGGTGTCTACGTTCCTGGTGGTACAGCTGCTTATCCATCCTCTGTATTAATGAATATTATGCCGGCTAAAGTAGCGGGTGTAAAACGAATTGTCATGGTTTCTCCTCCAGGGAAAGATGGTTCATTATCTGCGCCTGTATTAGCGGCAGCCAAAATTGCTGGTGTAACAGAAATTTATAAAGTTGGTGGCGCTCAAGCGATTGCGGCACTTGCTTATGGAACCGAAACGATTGCTAAAGTCGATAAAATTGTCGGACCAGGGAATATTTATGTAGCGCTTGCTAAACGAGAAGTGTTTGGTGATGTAGCGATTGATATGATTGCAGGACCTAGTGAAATTGCGGTTTTAGCAGATGAAACAGCGGTTGCTGCGGAAGTTGCAGCTGACCTTTTATCACAAGCAGAGCATGATGCTCGTGCATGCAGTGTACTTATTACGACTTCGCCTGAATTAGCCGAAGAAGTGGCAAGTGAAGTGGAAAAGCAGCTTGCTTTGCTGCCTCGTCGTGATATTGCCGCAGCTTCTATTGCTGATTACGGTCGAATTGTTGTATGTGACAGCTTAAATGAAGCCATTGATGCTGTAAATGAATTAGCACCGGAACATTTAGAAATTATAACGCGTGATGCGATGGAAGTCATGGCACAGATTCGACATGCTGGAGCGATTTTTATCGGTCGTTTTAGCTCGGAACCTGTCGGAGATTATTTTGCTGGACCGAACCATGTATTACCGACAAATGGAACAGCTCGTTTTTCTAGTCCATTGAATGTTGATGATTTTCAAAAAAAATCAAGCATCATTATGTACAGTGAAACAGCTTTTCGACAAAATGCTGAAAAAATTGCTACGTTTGCACGAATGGAAGGTCTTGAAGCACACGCTCGTGCCATTGAAGCTCGTAAAAAATAAGAGAAGTTCAAGGTCAGCGCTGGCCTTGAACTAGATACTAAATATCGAAAATATACTTTCTTACCTTATATATAGATACGATTGGACAGAAGGAGGGTTTATAATGGAGCGTTCTGCAAGTATTGAACGAAAAACGAATGAGACGAATATTAAGTTGGACTTTTCAGTTGATGGAGAAGGAAAAGCTTCGATTGAAACAGCTGTTCCATTTATGACACATATGTTAGATCTGTTTACGAAACACGGAAAATTTGATATGACAATCGATGCAAAAGGGGATACAGAAATCGATGATCATCACACAACAGAAGATATTGGGATTTGTCTAGGGCAAGCTCTTTCACAAGCTCTTGGTGATAAACGCGGGATTAAGCGTTATGGAAATGCGTTTGTTCCAATGGATGAAGCTCTTGCACAAGTTGTTATTGATTTAAGTAATCGTCCTGCTTTTGAAATTCGTGCGGATTTTCCTTCACAAAAAGTAGGTACATTTGATACGGAATTAATTCATGAATTTTTATGGAAATTTGCCCTTGAAGCACGAATGAATTTACACGTCATCGTGCACTATGGTCACAATACACATCACATTATTGAAGCAATTTTTAAAGCGTTAGGAAGAGCTTTAGATGAAGCAACAATGATTGATCCGCGTGTCAAAGGAATTCCTTCAACGAAAGGGATGTTATAAATGATTGGTATTATTGATTATGGGATGGGAAATTTATTTTCCGTTACGAAAGGATTGGAACGTCTTGAAGCACAGTCCTTTATTTCAAATAATCCGGAAGAGTTAGCGAAAGCAAGCGGACTGATTCTGCCAGGTGTAGGTTCATTTCGTGACGCAATGAATTTGTTAAAAGAAACAGGGCTAGATACGTTTGTTAAACAATATGTGGCGAATGGCGGTTATTTATTAGGAATTTGCCTTGGCATGCAGCTATTGTTTGATGAGAGCGAAGAAAATGGTCCAGCAGAAGGCCTATCGTTGATTCCTGGGAAAGTTGTTCGTTTTACTGGAGAGGACAATGGTGAGAAGTATAAAGTGCCTCACATGGGTTGGAACCGCCTTTCTTTTAATCAATCTTCACCATTATTAAAAGGGTTAGAAGAAGACTATGTGTACTTTGTTCATTCTTATTATGCACAGACGGATGCAAGCTTTGTTACAGCTTCAGCCGATTATCATGTGGCAGTTCCCGCGATTGTGGGCAGCGGCAATGTGTTCGGGATGCAGTTTCACCCAGAAAAGAGCGGACAAATGGGGATGTCGTTATTAAGAAATTATTTGGCGTTAGTGGAAGGGAAGGATCAGGCATGAGCGAGTTCAAGATTTATCCAGCCATTGATATGCGCGGTGGCAAATGTGTACGTTTAATTCAAGGAGATTATAATCAAGAAACGGTTTATGGCGATTCTCCTTTTGATATGGCGAAAAACTTTGCAGACCAAGGAGCAGAGTGGATACATATGGTGGACCTTGATGGGGCTAAAGAGGGCAGCCGTATTAATGATGCGTATGTGATTCAAGCAGCGAAAGAATTAGGAGCAAAAATTCAAATCGGCGGCGGTATTCGGACGGAAGCGGATATTGCTACGTATCTTGATAACGGAGTCGAGCGTGTTATTTTAGGAAGTACAGCGGTTTCGGACCCTGCTTTTACAAAAGACATGATTCGTAAGTATGGAAAGCATATTGCCATTGGAATTGATGCAAAAGATGGCCTTGTTGCAACGCATGGCTGGCTTCAAACATCTGAAACATTAGCGATTGAACTTGGAAAAGCATTAGCGGATGCTGGTGCCGAAACATTTATTGTAACGGATATTGCAACAGACGGCATGTTGTCTGGTCCGAATGTACAAGGTGTTGTGGCGATGGCAGAAGCGACAGGAAAAGGGGTTATTGCTTCTGGCGGGATTAGTTCATTGGATGACTTGGCGGCTCTTCAAAACTATGAAAAGAGTGGTATTATCGGTGCCATTATCGGAAAAGCAATTTATACGAATCGCTTTACAGTAAAAGAAGCACTAGAAAAGGTGCGTGGTTAACATGCTCACAAAACGTATTATTCCATGTTTGGATGTGAAAGATGGACGCGTTGTAAAAGGAGTTCAATTCGTGTCGTTACGCGATGCTGGGGACCCGGTTGAATTGGCTGCTTTTTACGATCAAGAAGGAGCCGATGAGCTTGTTTTTCTTGATATTTCTGCTTCACATGAAGGACGTGAAACGATGGTTGATGTCGTTCGTTCAGTAGCAGGAAGCTTAGCCATTCCTTTTACCGTTGGCGGCGGGATTAACTCGTTGGCTGATATGAAGAAAATTTTACGTGCCGGTGCGGATAAAGTATCGCTGAATACAGCGGCTGTTGTTCGTCCTGACCTAATTAATGAAGGCTCTGATTATTTTGGGGCGCAATGTATCGTTGTGGCGATTGATGCTCGCTATGATGAAGAGCTTGGTTCATGGCGCGTCTATACCCATGGCGGTCGAACGGCGACCGATTGGGAAGTTGTTGCTTGGGCGAAGGAAGCGGTAAGCCGCGGGGCTGGCGAAATTTTATTAACGAGCATGGATTGTGACGGTGAGAAGCAGGGCTTTAATATCGCTTTAACAAAAGCGGTAAGTGAGGCGGTCTCTGTTCCTGTTATTGCTTCAGGCGGAGCAGGGAACGCGGAGCATTTCCAAGAAGCGTTTGAAGAAGGAAAAGCGGATGCTGCTTTAGCCGCTTCTATTTTCCATTACAAAGAAACATCCGTTAAAGAAGTAAAGTCGTTTTTGAAGGAACAAGGAGTCGTTGTACGATGAAAATCGAAAGCATTAAATTCGATGAAAAAGGGCTTGTACCAGCCATTGTTCAAGATGCCAATACAAAAGAAGTGTTGACACTTGCTTATATGAACAAAGAGTCTTTACAATTATCAATGGAAAAGGGGGAAACGGTGTTCTTTAGCCGTTCTCGCCAAGAGCTTTGGCATAAAGGGGCTACAAGTGGCAATACACAAAAGATTGTGGATATAACATTTGATTGTGATCAAGATGCATTAGTTGTACGCGTTATTCCAAATGGTCCGGCGTGTCATACTGGTACAACAAGCTGCTTTACGAAAACAATCTACCAAGACAAAGGGGCGAACAACATGGCTAATCAAGATGCTGCATTTTTATTTGAACTAGAAGAATTAATTGGAAAACGAAAAGAACAAATGCCTGAGGGTTCATACACAACGTATTTATTTACAGAGGGCGTAGATAAAATTTTGAAAAAAGTCGGTGAAGAAGCAGCGGAAGTTATTATCGCAGCGAAGAACCGTGATGCAGAAGAACTGAAATGGGAAAGTGCAGATTTACTATATCACTTACTAGTTTTACTTCAAGAACAAGAGCTTCCATTGCAAGAAGTGTTAGCTGTATTAAAAGAAAGACATGCATCAAAAGAAGAGAAGTAATAAGCAGGGGGGCTGCTCTGAAAGTCATAAAAAATGGCTTTCGGGGCAGCCCTTCCGTATATTTAAATTTAATCAAAC
The DNA here is from genome assembly GCF_004006295.1 of Peribacillus asahii. NCBI lineage: Bacteria > Bacillati > Bacillota > Bacilli > Caryophanales > Bacillaceae > Peribacillus > Peribacillus asahii. The sequence continues at coordinate 4,349,423 of NZ_CP026095.1, read as the reverse complement.
GTTTGATTAAATGAAAAAAATCAATAAACACAAGGGTTTAACTGCTTTACACTCTATAGAAATTTTATAAAAAAGACACGTGATTATTCATGCAATCATGCACAAACCTGCTACAATAGATATATCTGTGAATTTTCTAGTTCCTGTTATTTATTTACTGGTTCGGCAAATAATCAGCATTATGATATACTACTGTAGTTAACAACTTGTGGATGGAGGATTACATGAGTAAAGACGCTAAACTAGGACAGCCGGCGAAAGTATTGTCCTTTTACCCGACTGGGGAATATTACTTCACTAAGGGATTAAAAGCATATCACAAACGTGAATTATATAAAGCAAAAAAATATTTGGAGAGAGCGCTTGAGCTTGAACCAGGAGAGCCAATGATTGCGTGTCAGTTGGCTATTACATGTACGGAAATTGGCGAATACAATTACTCGAATAATCTTCTTGAAAATATTCTAAACGTGCTGGATCCTTATATGACTGAATGTCATTACTTCTTAGCCAATAACTATGCGCATCTGGGTATGTTTGAAGAGGCGTATCGTCATGCTAATGCGTATCTTGATAAAGAAGAACACGGTGAATTTAGTGAAGAGGCTGAGGATCTTCTTGAACTCATTATGTTCGAAACAGATGAAACGGAAGAAAGCTTGTTTAGTCAAGATGGACTCATTATGAAGCAAGAAAAAGCACGTGAATATTTAGAAGCGGGAAATTTTCCGAAAGCGATTGAAGTACTAAAGAACATGATTGAAGAGTATGAAGATTACTGGTCTGCTTATAATAATCTAGCGCTGGCCTATTTTTATTTAGGGCAAATCGATGAGGCGTATGCCACCTTAGAAGAAGTGTTAGAAAAGAGTCCAGGAAATTTGCATGCCCTTTGTAATTTGGCTGTGTTCCATCATTACCAGCAGGATGAAGTGAAGCTGGGAGAGTTAGTCAATACATTAGCGAAGGTTCGTCCAATTTTAATCGAGCACCGTTTTAAATTAGGTGCAACTTTTGCGTTAATTGGAAAGTATTCATTAGCGTACAAATGGTTAAAGCAGCTGCAAAAGAAAGGATTTGAAGGCGACGCCTCTTTTTATTTTTGGTTAGCTACGTCTGCATACCATTTAGGGCATGAACTGACTGCTCATAAGGCTTGGAAAAAAGTCGTGGAAATAAATCCTGATAAAGAGGGAATGGAGCCTTGGAGCGAATCCAATGTAGCGATTGCTGGCTTTGAACATCATTTGCCATCTATTTTAAAACGTTTAGAAAGCGAACATATTGAAGAAAGATTGTTTGCGATTTTTCTTGTAAAGCATTCAAAGCATAAACAAAGCTTAGTGAAAAATAAGTTATTTATAAAAAATACAGCTTTTACATCCTTAGAAAAGAGCTATGCTGATTGTGTAAAAGATATCAATAAAGAGCGAGAGCTGACGGTCATTGATTTTGCGGATCGAACAGCGGATTTACTGTATCAGCATTTTAAGCCGATTAAATTGACTGAAGCGGGAATTTACTTACTATGGTTTTCCGTATTTGTGGAAGCGGTGAAAGTACAGCATAAATTTAATAATCCTGCTGGCTGGGCGGCTGCTCTTGAGTATGTGTGGTATCAGATTCGTGATGAGAAAAAAAGCCAGGCAGCAATTGCCGAGAAGCACTTTATTTCCGTTTCTACCATTTCGAAGTACATTAAGCTTGTTCAATCTTTCTTAAACTGAGCAAATATTTGGACTGATGATTATTTGTTATATAGGATAATAGATAGGAAATACTATCGTTAATTAATTGGTTGGAAAGTCAGAAGGAGTGAACAATGTGACAGAAGAAAAAATTTATGATGTAGTAATTATTGGGGCTGGTCCAGCTGGAATGACTGCTGCTGTTTATACATCTCGTGCGAATCTTTCTACATTAATGCTAGAGCGTGGAATGCCAGGCGGACAAATGGCAAACACAGAGGAAGTGGAAAACTATCCAGGATTTGAAACAATTCTTGGACCAGAGCTTTCTACCAAAATGTTTGAACATGCTAAGAAGTTTGGTGCTGAATACGCTTATGGTGATGTAAAAGAAATCATCGATGGCGAAGAATATAAAACAATTATTGCTGGTTCAAAAGAATACAAAGCGCGTTCCATCATTATTTCTTCAGGTGCTGAGTACAAAAAAATCGGTGTTCCCGGTGAGAAAGAATTAGGCGGACGAGGCGTATCTTATTGTGCCGTATGTGATGGTGCATTCTTTAAAGGAAAAGAATTATTTGTAATTGGGGGCGGAGACTCAGCTGTTGAAGAAGGTGTGTATTTAACTCGCTTTGCTTCAAAAGTAACGATTGTTCACCGTCGCGATGAGCTTCGTGCTCAAAAAATTCTGCAAGATCGTGCTTTTGCGAATGAAAAAGTTGATTTCATTTGGAATACGACATTGAAACAAATTAATGAAAAAGATGGCAAAGTAGGTAGTGTAACGCTTGTATCTACTGTTGATGGCACAGAGACAGAACATCCAGCAGATGGTGTCTTCGTTTACATTGGTATGCTGCCATTAACGAAGCCGTTTGAAAACCTAGGTATTACAAATGAAACAGGTTATATCGAAACGAATGAACGAATGGAGACAAAAGTAGCTGGAATCTTTGCTGCTGGAGATGTTCGTGAAAAAACATTGCGTCAAATCGTAACAGCTACAGGAGACGGAAGTATTGCTGCTCAATCTGTTCAACATTATGTAGAAGAGCTAAAAGAAAAGTTACAAATAAAAGCATAAATGTTTCACTGGAAAAATTTAATCATATCGTCATTCTGTTTTAACTAAGCTGTAACACAGCTGAAATAAAGTTTAGGTATAGTAAGGGTAAGTAATTGACCCCCTTTTATAAGTAAACACGTTGTTGCACAGATCATTTTGGTCTGTGTCTTTTTTTGTGTGTAAGAAGAACGTCTGGAATTTTTTGATTTCCTTTAAGGCCTCGTCTAGTTCACCACCTCGGAGAATAGAGGATGTATCTGTCGGTTCTTTATGTTATATGGCTGTCGCGCTTCGCATCTTAAAATGACGGGCGTTGTTCATTGAGAGCTTATAGTAAAAAGAGTATAATAAAAAGATATAACATACATGAGTTTTGGCGAAAATAGACTTCTAAGAATCAGAAAGTATAAGATTTTCGAAACGCTTTGTTGTCTAGCTCCATCTTAGAGGCTCCGAGCCCTTCGAGGTACTTCGATTTAGCCGATAGAAAGTAAAAGAGTCGCTTCACATTTCGACTCGCAAGCAGCTGTTGGAGCTAATCAAGGCACTTACGCTTTTCTTATTACTATACAAATTCAGCCTGTTTAAGTTAGTAGAGGGCAATCGAGGTGATAAATATGCAACGTGTGACAAATTGTGTATTAATAAAAGATAATCAGATTTTGCTTTTGAAAAAACCTAGACGAGGTTGGTGGGTTGCTCCGGGAGGCAAGATGGAGCCTGGAGAATCCGTTCGAGATGCCTGTATTCGCGAATACCGAGAAGAAACAGGTGTGTATCTGAAAAATCCATCGATTAAAGGCATCTTTACTTTTATTATGAAGGATGGAGACAAAGTCCTGACAGAATGGATGATGTTCACATTCTATGCGACAGAATCAGATGGAATTAATAATGATGTGTGTGAAGAAGGGGAACTTCATTGGCATCCGATAGATGAGACGAAAGAACTTGCGATGGCAGAAGGAGATCATCATATTTTAGAATATATGATTCACGGTAAAGGCATTATTTATGGGACATTTACGTATACACCAGAATTTAAATTGCTTTCTTATCGATTGGATCCAGGTTGATTATAAAGAATGATTATAGGCGGGGGTGAAGAATTTGAACGAACTGAAGAATGAAACACAATTAGTCATTATTACAGGAATGTCTGGAGCAGGAAAAACTGTAGCGATTCAAAGCTTTGAGGATTTAGGCTTTTTTTGTATTGATAATTTACCACCTGCGTTATTGCCAAAATTTTTAGAGTTAATGAAGGACTCTAGGAATAAGATGAATAAAGTAGCGATTGTGATGGACTTGCGTGGACGTGAGTTTTTTGATTCCTTATTCGTTGCTTTAGATGATTTGTCGCAAACACCATGGGTCGTTCCACAAATTCTCTTTCTTGATGCTGACGATGCATCGTTAGTGCGAAGATATAAGGAGTCAAGAAGGACGCACCCACTTGCTCCACTTGATCGTCCTTTAGAAGGAATTAAGCTTGAACGTGATCTCTTAGATGAATTAAAGGGAAGAGCGCAGCTAATTTACAATACATCACAATTAAAGCCGCGTGAGTTAAGAGAAAAAATCACGATGGAATTTTCCACTAGTAAACAACCTGTATTTACAGTCAATGTGATGTCTTTCGGCTTTAAGCACGGTATCCCAATCGATGCTGATCTTGTATTTGACGTTCGCTTTTTACCGAATCCTCATTATATTGAACATATGCGACCACAAACAGGGTTGGAAGAAGAAGTATCGAATTATGTGCTCAAATGGAGTGAAACAAAGAAGTTTTTAGAAAAAGTAACTGATTTGCTTACGTTTATGCTGCCATATTATAAACGTGAAGGGAAGTCCCAGTTGATTATTGCAATCGGCTGTACCGGTGGTCAACATCGCTCTGTTGCGTTAACAGAATATCTTGCTAACTATTTCAAAAAAGATTACACAACGCAGATTTCTCACCGTGATATCGAGAAGCGTAAGGGGAAACAGGATGCCAAAAAAACAGAAGCAACCTAAAGTAGTAATTATTGGCGGCGGAACAGGGCTGCCGGTATTATTACGAGGGCTCAAAAAACATCCTGTCGATATTACAGCCATTGTGACAGTTGCCGATGATGGGGGAAGCTCCGGCCGACTTCGTGAGGAAATGGATATTCCGGCTCCTGGAGACATTCGGAATGTATTGGCTGCGATGTCAGATGTGGAGCCATTTATTGAAAAAATGTTTCAACATCGTTTTACTGAGAAAAATGAATTGTCTGGCCATTCTCTTGGGAATCTCATTTTGGCAGCTATGACTTCCCTAACGGGTGACTTTGTTCATGCGATTCAAGAAATGAGTAAGTTTTTGAATGTGCATGGAAAAGTTTTACCGGCTGCGAATCAAAGTGTTGTGTTACATGCAGAGATGGAGGATGGTTCGATTGTAAGCGGTGAATCGAAAATCCCTTTCTCAGGTAAGCGAATTAAGAGAGTATTTCTTACACCGGAACATATTAAACCACTAAGTGAAACGTTAACAGAAATTAAGCGGGCAGACTTAATTGTTATTGGACCGGGCAGCTTGTATACAAGTATTTTACCTAACTTGCTTGTTCCCGGAATTGGGGAGGCGATTGTAGAAGCCTCTGCGAAGAAAGTATATATTTGTAACTTAATGACACAAGCTGGCGAGACACTTGACTATACAGCAAGTGACCATGTGAAAGCGCTGTATAACCATGTTGGCTGTTCTTGTATTGATAGCATTTTAGTGAATAATGAAGAGGTTCCTCGCGAAGTTCAACAACGTTATGAAGAGGAATTCGCTAAGCCCGTTGTTTATGATGTGGATAGCTTAAAGAACATGGGGCTTGAAATTATTCAAGATCGGATTTTTAGTTATGAAGGACATGTGGTACGCCATGATACGAAAAAAGTAGCGGAGTTACTTTATCATATGATTGAAAAAAAGTAAGAAGCAGCGGGGAATGGTAAGCTGTAAATTGTCTAGCTCCAGCGGCTAGCTTGCTGTGAAAAACATAAGAGAGTCGCCAAAAGGCAAACAGTATTTGTGGGGACTCTTCCTATTTTTTTCACGAGCTGTTCGAACCGCCTACGCGTTTCTTCTTGTAATCGATTGGAGGTGAACAGGGTGTCTTTTGCTTCGGAAACAAAAAAAGAATTGACCACTTTAGAAAGCAAGGGCTGCTGCAGCAAAGCAGAACTCTGTGCGCTTATACGCATGAATGGATCTCTTTCATTTTCTAATCGAAAGTTAGTTATCGATATTCAAACAGAAAATGCAGCAATTGCTAGAAGAATTTATACGCTGCTTAAAAAGAGCTATGAAGTGCAAGTAGAATTGCTAGTTCGAAAAAAAATGAAGCTAAAAAAGAACAATGTATATATTGTAAGAATATCAGCTGGCGGACAAGAGATTTTAACGGATTTAGAGATTTTAGGTGAAGGGTTTGAAATTCTTCACCATTTATCCGATAACATCATAGGTAAGAAATGTTGTAAGAGATCTTATTTAAGAGGTGCTTTTTTAGCTGGAGGGTCGGTCAATAATCCAGAAACGTCGTCGTATCATCTAGAGATTTTTTCACTTTATAAAGAGCATAATGATGCACTATGTGAGCTTATGAATATATTTGGATTAAAGGCCAAAACGTTAGAACGTAAAAAAGGGTATATTACGTATTTAAAAGAAGCCGAGAAGATTGCAGAATTTTTGAGCGTAGTCGGTGCGCATGCTGCTTTATTACGATTTGAAGATGTTCGTATTGTAAGAGATATGCGTAATTCGGTGAACCGGCTTGTTAACTGTGAAACCGCCAATTTAAATAAAACGATTGGAGCTTCTTTACGACAAGTGGAAAACATTCGGTATATTGAAGAGACGGTTGGCTTAAGTGTGCTGCCAGATAAGCTTAGAGAAATTGCAGAGTTAAGAGTCGCTTATCAAGATGTGACATTAAAGGAATTAGGTGAGATGGTATCAGGCGGGAACATTAGTAAGTCAGGTATTAATCATCGGTTAAGAAAGATTGACGAAATTGCAGATAAACTTCGTGGAGGAGAAGCATTGTCGGCGAAGAAATAAAGGGGATAGGAGGAAGATGGGATGGTGGAAAAACAAATAGAAGTACAATTGAAAACAGGATTGCAAGCTCGTCCAGCCGCTCTTTTTGTTCAGGAAGCAAACCGTTTTAATTCAGACGTCTATTTGGAGAAAGACGGTAGGAAAGTAAATGCTAAAAGCATTATGGGATTAATGAGTCTTGCTATTAGCTCCGGTGTATCGGTGAAGGTTATTGCTGATGGGAAAGATGAGCAAGAAGCGTTAGAATCGCTCGTCCAGTTTATTCAACAAGAAGGATAATACATCGAAAAAAAGCGTCCTATAATAGGACGCTTTTTTCGATAAGATAAAAGAAAATGTAATATAATATGCTTTAGTGTCTAGCCTCAGACACCTTACATTTTTCTTACTTAAGATTCTTTTTTCTCTTCTAGTACATTGCGAGTAATAACTTTATCGATTAAGCCGTATTCAAGTGCTCGTTCAGCTGTCATGAAGTTATCGCGCTCTGTGTCTCGTTGAAGAGTTTCTAACGATTGACCAGTGCGGTCGGCTAAAATTTGGTTTAATTTTTCTTTTAAGAAAAGGATGCGACGAGCAGCAATTTCGATTTCTGTTGCTTGACCTTGTGCACCGCCAAGTGGTTGGTGAATCATAACTTCACTGTTTGGAAGAGCGAAACGTTTTCCTTTTTCACCCGCTGCAAGTAAGAAAGCACCCATGGAAGCAGCCATTCCGATACATACAGTTGATACATTTGGTTTAATGTATTGCATTGTATCGTAAATTGCCATACCAGATGTAATACTTCCACCAGGGCTATTAATGTATAGAGTAATATCTTTCTCTGGATTTTCTGCCTCTAGGAATAATAGTTGAGCAACAATAGAGTTGGATACATTATCATCAATTGCGCTTCCTAGCATAATAATCCGGTCTTTTAATAAGCGAGAATAAATATCGTAGGCACGTTCCCCACGGTTTGTTTGTTCGATAACTGTAGGAATTAAGTTCATGTTTAGTTCCTCCTTTGATTAAGAAAGTGGTTAAATTTGTTTATGTATGTATGATACACTTTTTGGTCAATTTAGGTCAAACAAAACAAACTTATTTATGTATATATTTGTTCGACATTTTTCTAGTGACTCCTCCCAAAGGTTTGGATTTTACCTCTTCTTTGTTGCAATTTTTAATTAACCGTGAAAGTACTTTATCCATCATATCCAAACGTGGCAAATTTAAACCATAAATTCACTTGCAAACATACCATATCTAGCCTATAATGAACTGTATTAAAAAAATGATTTTGCCCTCGTGGTGCAACGGATAGCACGTGAGATTCCGGTTCTTAAGATGTGGGTTCGATTCCTGCCGAGGGCGTCCAATAATGTCAGTGTTTGCGGTGCCTCTGCGCTATTTTATTAGCGTGGGGGTGCCGTTTTTATTTGCGCTATTTCCTTCAAAAAACACCGCGAAAAATACTACGCATACTATAGCCGACCTTTAAAAGGGGGCTTTACCACAATGAAACGCAGAAATACCGTTACCAAAGCAAGCGCTAGGCTTGTTCTTCAAGCAGAGACCACCAATCAAATAAAACCTTATCACGAAGCTGTTGCGGAATTTATAAAGCATTGCCAAATTAAAGGGTTATCTTCGCATACCGTCGACTTCTATGTCAAGGAGTTAAAGCAGACCCGTCGAGCCTTTGCGGAAATAGATGCACCGTTGCATAACTTGCGTCAATTCCAAACGCATCATATCGAGCAGCTTATTGAACATCACCAAGCCTTAGGACGAGCAGTGAGTACGATTAATTCACGGCTTCGAGCAAGTCGCACATTCTTTTCATTCTGTCTGCGAAAAGAGTACGTTACAGCCAATCCACATGATGGCGTTAATCAGTTAAAGGCACGCCATGAAGTTGGCCCAACGTTTACCAAGCGACAACTTAAAAAGTTACTTGATGCGCCTGATCTAACAACTTTTATAGGACTACGCGACCTAACTATTATGTTAACGCTGGCTCATACCGGCATAAGGCTCACTGAATTAACGTCATTATGCGTACAGGACGTCAGTTTTGATGGGAAAGGATCAATTACAGTACAGCGCGCTAAGAACCGTTATGCCCGTAGAATCCCCCTTACAGACCGTTTAAAGACCGTTCTACATGCTTATATGGAAGAACGTGGCGTGCTAGATACGGATGCCTTATTTATTAGCGTAGAGAATAAGCCATTTCACGCAAGAAGTATACAAGACAGAATGCGACACTATGGCATGCAGACGGGGGTCAGCAAGGAAGTAGCAGTAAGTCCGCACGCCTTTCGTAGAACATTCTGCCGTTTGAAGGTAGAGGCTGGTACTAATATTTTCGTATTGCAACGCTTAACAGGGCATCAGTCATTAGAAATATTAAGGCGGTATGTAGAGATATATGGAAGAGATTTAGAGGAAGCCATCGAGCAAGGTTTCGACGGTATTTAAAACAAAAAAAGAAGCGCCAAGCTACTCGTAATAGCTGGACGCCCGATGTTACAACAATATTAACAAAAGTATATCGCGAAAAAAGCCGAATTGCAAGGCTTGTTCCTGCATGCGCTTCAAACCGAACATACTTTCGTTTTTTAGGGCCAGGCGCTTCCGTGAGGGGAGCCGTTAACAATGCACTATTTATCGCAGTATCAGACATTCGAAAATAAGCAGCAATTAAACGAATCTATATATCAGCACATCAAGCGTAACAGCTACGAACTAAACGACACTGATCGTGCCACCCTTAAAGCAATCGCTCGTTATGCAGTTAAGTTTGCAGGCGCGGTGCACTTAAAGGCGGCCACTATCGCTGAGCTAATCGGTAAAAGTGAGAAAACAGCACGCCGAGTCCTTGCGAAATTAGCCAACTTGGGCATCGTTAGAAAAGTACCTACTACGCGAAAAGTGAACGGAGGCAAGGGCGCTAATATTATTCAAATACTTCCGTTTGTCCAGTCGAGCGTGTCCAATCGTGAGCAAGCGGACAAGCTTACGGAGAGTAAGGCTGAGGCAATGAAAAGCGAAAATGAACCATCGGATTCTATTAAGCTTTTAAAAAAATCTTTTAAAAATACGTATCCTGCGGAAAAGTCCGTTGATTTACAACCGAGAAAAGTTTCGACTCCTTACAGTCAATTCCACGATATGGTGAGCAACTTCATTAAGGATCAGAAATTAACTAACCGCCTGTACGGTATTTACTTGGCACAAACTAAGAGCCTGCGCAATTGCTATGAGCCATCCGAGCTACTTGCGGAAGCTATAGAGGCTATTAAGGTAACGTTCCAGGCAACTAAACGTAAGCAATTGCGTAACCTTTGCGGCTACTATTCAGGCACACTTCGTAAGCTATTAGACGGTCTATACCATGAGACAATGCAGGAACTGTACGATGATAGCGATAATGTGCCGGCTTGGTTGTGCGGTTGGTGAGGAGAGAGTAATATCCGTATATTCACGTCTATTCTGTCGGCAATGCTTGCCGGGGGAGAGCCTTGCGAAAAAGTAGGAGTGCGCTTAATTGCTCAAAACTAAACACCGTATGTTTTTATTGGATTTGTTAAAGATTAAATGGCTCAACGGTCTTTATAACCCCAACGAGACTTCCAATTCAAGAACGGTTGCTAGTAAACGACCTTGCAGTTCTGCGATTTGAAGTTGGATGGTACTTATTTGAATAGCAAAAAACGAAATAAATGCTATTACAACTTCTTCTGGAATGTCACCTTCATCTTCGTTGACTAAAAGATCTATTAGAGTAGAGAACCCAACAACTGCAACGGCGAATTGAAATTGCAAGTTTCGAAGTTGTCTACCTATTTCACGGATATCCCTTACAAGCCTTCTTTGGTCAGGTGTCAAAACGGGTGCCGCAGGAGTTGCTGCTGGAGGAGCGGCAACTTCGAAAAATACACCCTCATCTGAAATGAAACCTTGAGTCCCTCGATTTCCGTTTCGTGGTAATTGCTGCATTAATCGTTCGGCTCTTCTCAAAAGCTCCCTGATATCACTAATTTCTTCTTGGATTTGCTCACTTGCAGACTCAAATCTTTCAAGTAAGTCATTAAGACTTCTACGATGGTGTTTATCACGTTTACCCACTTTTTCATGCCCCCTCTTCTACGTTTATTCCTAGTAGTTGTTCCGCTAATCGTTCGTTCCTGCTGATTAGTTTTTCTATAGATTCAAATGCTTCTTCGATTTGGCTTACTTCACTCTTAATCTTTTTAACTAATTCCTTTTGGGATTTGTCGCGTTTACCCATTCTCAACATCAACTCCATTGATTAAATTATTCTCGCTTACAAACTGAAACAGGATGTCTAACGCAAATATCCTGTTGCTACGCTAACGCTTGTCCACTCTTTTACACTTTAATCTTTTAGCTTTCTTCGTCGTCGTCATCATCTTCAGCAAAAGCAAAGAGTATCAAGATAAAGAAAGCGAGTAGGGCAAGGAATAGAGTTCTAGTAGGAAGATTAACTTGAGGATCATTCGCAACATTTAGCAGAGCATTAGGGTTCGTTACATCAACATTAGGTAATGTTTCAGAAGCAACATTTCGTAAAGCATTAAAAACAGCGAGTTGGTTATTTTCTTTTTCAATAAAACGTTCAAATCTTTCTTGCGCCTTTTTAAAATCTTCTTTTGCTTTTTTTGACATAGTGATCCGCCTTTCAATTGGGTTTTTAGTAAAAAAGAGTAGAAATCTTCTTTGACTGCTTTTATTTTATGTTCAAAGTGGACAAGCGGTTCTATGTAATACATCTAAAAGTAGACAAAATAAGCAAAGTATCTGAATGCTTTCAACGGTGTTATTTAACGAAAAAAAGACTGACTTGTTACAGTCAATCTTTAAAAGAGAATATGAGGTGGAACAACTATGTAGTATATTGTATGCAGTAAGCGAGACAAGCGTTAAAGATATTTGTTTTTTATAGCAATAGTTACAGACACGTAAGTGGAAGTTGCCTGCACCTAATCTTTAGCAATTCGTATGCAAGGCGCCTAGTTTACGTCTATTCCGAGTTATGCCGAAATAGCGTCTATTTTCGGGGCTAATACCGTTTCACCTGCACGGTGCGCCTACCATGCGTCCACCTCTGAAATCTCCAGGGTTCATGCTGTATTGTGCGTGAAACCCAAGTTTTAAGCGATTTAGTAGTGGCTACTAACAAAATTCATGCGTTCAATTACACAGGGATAGTGCCGATTGTTACCGTTCATACTAAAGAAAACCACAAAATACTGAGGTGGATTTTATGTTTGATTGGATTTATGATCATTTGATAAACAGTGTGTTTTTCCTTGTAGCAGTGTTCGGTATATTGATAGCCCTACCAATTATGTATCTTAAGAAATCAAAGTAGTTAGAATGTCCCCTAAAGAAAACATATATCGGCGAGAGTACGGTTAATTTCAACTACGCATATAACGGAGATTATATGCTGAGTTAAGGTGATTAGCTGCGTTTAACTCGTCGTATAATGTATGAGATAACGCCAGTTATTCGTTGGATTGATTGCGTTTAACTCGTCGTATAATTTAGAGCGCTTATAAAAGAACGTTAATGAACGCAAGGAAGTTCGTCGAGTGGCAGACGACTGCTCCTATTGCTCCGACCCTCCAAGCCCCTATCTCCGAACCGGCGCAACTGGACTCCACTCAATCTAAATACTATTCACGATTCCTCAAGGTAAAAATTCGCGCAATATTTTTTGAAATCCGCAGGGTTACACGTCAAAGAAATCCTCGCTGCGTGCGTTTGGGTCCACTTCTCTAATCGCCTTCATTATCTTTTTAATCGTTGCCAGTGTCGGAGAGTAGTCTTTATCTGACGCAATCTTGCTTATGGTATTACGACTTATCTTCGTTTTAGTAGCCAGCCATTCCTGCGTTATTCCTCTATTATCAAGCCAGCGCCCGACTTTTGAGCGTGGTTTACCTCCGAATAGTCCAAACATATTAATCACTCCTTTACCCTCTGTTATGGACAGACCCTGCGAAATATATACTAGCTCACTTTGAAAGTTTTCAAACAAAAGTTGGAAAGTTGTACAAGCGGGGCTGCATAAGTTATTCCTAACACGATTCCTTTCGCTATTCCGAATAGGTACTCCGAATAAAATACCGGCCTGGAATTGCAAACGGAATCTAAAAGTCTAGTGTTATCAATGGCTACGGCTCGTATTTCGCATTCCTTTTAATAGGGACTATTCTCCGAATAAAAAGGGTGGTGATGCGCTAATGTTGTTTGAAGTTTTATCGTCGGCAGTTGTTGGTGGTGTAGTCGGCTTTGCTTCTCTGACAGTGAACGGAGCAACTAACGATGGTAGGAAAATAGCTCGAATTTGTGCTAATGCGGGCCTAAACGTAAAAGAAGGCGGAAAAATAAAGTCGATGCAGCTATTACGTAAAAGTAAGCGCGAGTGGGGCGTGGAATACGCTTATAGGATTCCGTTAGGGCTATCGTTTAACGACTATGAGAAGCGCCTAGACGCCTTACAGGACGGTTTGAACGGCAAGAGATACGTAGACGTTAAGACCTTTTTACAGGGGATTAGAACGCTTAATATGCGTGATTTAAAGGCTTTGCTGACGCAAAAGAAGGCGGTAAAAAAGGAAGTCGAGCTGGCTTATGATGGTGTGCTAATTGTAAAGGTTTATGAGCAGTCAATGCCGGACTATTTTGAATATGACAACGCCATAGTTGAGCGGTTAAAAGGTTGGGAGATTCCTGTCGGAGTTACTAGAACGGAATTAATAAAGCATGATTTCGACAGAAATGCACACCTCATCGTTGCAGGAACGTCAGGCGGAGGAAAATCGGTGTTCTTGAAGAACGTTATAACGACGTTAGTTGCAAGGAAAACGAAAGATACTAACCTCTTTCTTATCGACTTAAAAGGCGGCTTAGCATTGAATAGATTTCGCAATTTGGAGCAAGTGAAAGGCTTTGCGAAAAACCCTGCCGAAGCCCTTACGATATTAACGGAAGCTCAGGCGAAAATGAATGAACGAATCGAATATCTACTCGATCACGGCTATGAAGATGTTATCGAGGCAGGTTTCCCGGAAAGATTCTTTGTTGTCATTGATGAAGCCGCAGACATTTCCGACAGTAAAGAGTGCCAGGCGATTATTAAAGACATTGCTCGAAGAGGACGCGGGGCTGGCTTCCAATTAATCTATTGCACACAATATGCAACGAACGAGACAATCAGCCCGCAAGTACGCCAAAATTGTTCGGCTCAGGTTTGTTTCCGACTAAAAACCGCCATTGCGAGCCGTGCCGTATTAGATGAAGATGGGGCGGAATCATTGCCATTAATTAAAGGGCGTGCCATTTATCGTACGGATGTAAAGACGATTGTACAAACGCCGTTAATTGAAAACAAATTCATTGATGAAACGATAAAGCCTAACATTATTATTCGTGCGCGAAAGGAAGGCGAGGAGTGTGACGACAACAGTATCAAAGGAACAGCGCCAAGAAAACATACTCTTATCATTGAAGAAATTGGGCTTTCTTAGTAGGTCGCAGATACAAAAATTACATCGGCTTGGCGGTGAGAGAAATGCAAATCGTGTTTTGAAGGAGATGTCGGAGTATCTTTGTTCTTTTCGACAGAATGAAAATATTTACTACTTGAGCAAGGAAGGGCGCGAGCGTGTCGGCTGCGAAAGGGTTTTAAAGAAAACGCTGCAAGCTAATCATTATCTGATGCGGAATGACCTTTATATTGCGTGTGGATGCCCTTCAAACTGGAAAGCGGAAGTCAAACTCGAAATTCCTGCCGTTGTTAACGTGATCGCTGATGCGTTATTCATAAGGGATGATGTTTATTATATTATCGAAATCGACCACGTTCAAAAGATGTCCGTCAATCGCGAAAAGGTGAAGAAGTATAGGAAGTTGCTTGAATTAAACGTATTTAAAAAGCCTCCGGTGTTTCTGTGGATGACGACGACCGAGTATAGACGTAGGGAGCTTATGAAGCTGTGCGAGGGTATGAATGCGAAGGTTTACTTAAAGACGGACTTCAAATAACGAGGAGTGGTCAGCATGTTCAAAAGCAAAACGGAAGCTATGTCGGTTAAGGAATTTATGAATCGAGACCGGAGCCATGCGAAACCTAAGCGGAAAGGTACAGCGAAAAGGGTCGCAAAGGTTGCTGTAGTGGTTGGAATAACGGCGTTGAGCATTGGTTTCGGGGACGTATCTTTTGTGGCTGCCAGCGCAATCGACGGAGCTATAACCGAGAAAGTCGTAGCTGCCTTTAATCCGTTAATTGAGCTAGTAAAAGCGCTATCCTATCCGATTGGGTTAACGATGATGCTCGGTGGCGGCGTGTATATTATGATTGGCAACAGCGAAAAGGGAATCGGAATGATACAGAAAGCCGGATTAGGTTACATCCTTATACAGATGCTTCCGTTGCTGATGGATCTGCTAGTCGAAATTGCGAAAAGTTTATAGAACGTAAAAAGGGCGCCGATTATTCAGCGTCCATTTTTAATTCCATTAAATCCGATAGATTCGAGATTTCTAGCGCTTCAGCAATTTTTGCAATAGCGGTTTTAGGTATCCGTTCTACTTTATTGTTAGATAACTCGCTAATCGTTCTTTGTGTCAAACCTGTCATTTCAGCGAGTTCCTTCTGTTCCATTCCACGTTCTGCCAGTATTTCTTTCAATTTAATTACGATTACCATAATACATTCCCCCATCTAATTTTATATGTACAGTATACATTTCAAAAATTAATTCCACAAAACGTAATTTAAATCGTTAACAATTACGTTAAACGGAATTAGAATATGAATATAAATTCCGTTAGACGGAATTTAAAAATTAACGAAAGGAGCTGTGTGAATGATTCAGATTTCGTACACAAAAACGATAGTAGGCTGGTGGAATATCAGAAAGGCTGGCGAGGATAGTTTCGTTAACCTTTCGCCGGACAAGTTCGAGGCGTTAGGATTAGGAGTTAGTGAAAAGGCTCGCTTAGGCTGTGGAGAAATTAGCACAGAACAAGCAGCGCGATTATTTGGGGCGGCAGTAGCGTGAAGGTTTATGTACTAGCAACGGGTGATCCCGATTGGCAAAACATTATGGCTGACTACAAACCATTTGGTGGTGGTTGGGTAGTGGCGGTAAACGAAGAGTATTTATCGTTCTACAAGTTAACAGGTAAGCTGGCGGATGGCACGCCGGTACTCGACATTGGCACATGCGAAAGGTTCGATGTTTATTGGCGGCACGGACTGAACGAGCCGGACTTCGATTGGTTGATTGGCGCAACCTTTATTGAAGCGATAGAAAAATTGAAACGCCCGTCGATGCGGCAACATTGACGAGCTAGGATAGTTTCAAGCTAGCATTTGGCGGTGCTAGTTAAGTAGTCAAGGAGGCGATCCTTTGGCGGGGATCGCTTTTTTTTATTATAACGAATGGAACATTTGTTCGCAAGTTTTCGACGAAAAAAAGTTTTACGAAATGCTCCGAACTGATGGCGGAATTTTCGTAAGTATTAATATAAGGCAAAAAAAGTTTCGTCAAAGTGAACCACGAGCTCGATTGGCTGGCGAATATCTTAGGTGAGGCGGAAAAAGTTTTGAAAATACTCCGAACTGGTGTCGTGATTTACGACAAGTAGGTATAAGCGAAATTTTTTCGTCAAAAGTGTCCGCAGTTGGGTCACAATTTACGAACTTAAAGGTAGCGGATAAATTTTTTTTCGAACGTTCTAAACACGTTCAATCCGTTGTGGCTCGTAGGTTTTGAGCGAATAGGGCTAGCTGTTGGTGAATTTTGTTTGTCCCAATTTAAGGGGGACGGATGGGTACTCAATATTAGAAGGGTAAAAATGTGGGCAACCACGATTAAATAAAATGGGGATTTCAAATTTAACGAGGGAGGTGTCCCGTATGGACAAAATACAAATCGACGAAATACAAGTTGCACATTATCAAGTTTGGCCTGAAATGGCTATAGAAACATTCGAGCATTTGGTTGCTGATATTAAGAAAAACGGTATCACATATCCGATTATTCTTGATGAAAAACTCACGGTGCTAGACGGCCATCATCGACTTAAAGCCGCAAAGCAGGCTGGACTTTCATCTATCGCCTGTATTATTCGCAAAGGGCTTACCGAGGAAGAAAAACTCGAAATAGCCCATAAGACTAACGCAACGACTCGCGCATTAACTAAAGCAGACAAGATGAAACGAGCAATCGAATTACGAGAGGAAAGACGGTCTTTACGGCAGATTGCTGTATGGCTTGGCGTTGGTAAATCTACTGTCGAAAGGTGGCTGCGAGGTGTCCCAAACGGGACAAGTACAGTAATTGGCGATGACGGTAAAGTATATCCGTCGAAGAAACCAAAGGCCAGTCAAAATGCACCCACTCAAGATTATGCCGTTGAGCTGCATCAATTAATTAACGAGAAAGACTCCGAAATATACAAGTTAAAAGAGGAGATTCAAAAGTTAGCACTCGACAACAGCCTGAAAGAAGCGGAAATAAAACGATTGGTCCGAGAGAAGAAGGCGGAGGATACAGTCCGTTCATTCTTCAAAGGCGGCTTCGATAATGGCTTGAAAGTGTTTGCTGCCATCGTTGGTCTAAATGAGGATGCTTCTGTTGCTGATATTAACCGAGCCTTTCGAAAAGCAAGAGGTAAAGCGCACCCAGACACCGGCGGTAATGATTGGATTTCGCAAAGATATAACGTCAGCTACGATCTTTTTAAAAAATTATACCAAGTAGGATAGGGAGGAATCATGATGACAAGAAAAGTATTTAACAAGCGCACACCGGCGGAAGGTGGGAAGAACTTCATTGCATTACCTAATGATGCGTGTCACTACGTACACCACGAAAAGATGAGTGCGGACAAACTGTTTTTGTATGCGTTAATTATCGACTATTACAACTTGGAAGAAGGTTTCGCTTTTCCAAGTATTGAAACATTGGCGGTAGCTTACGGAAAGGCTCCGGACACCACAAGTAAGCATATAGACGATTTGAAAGCAGTGGGGCTTATTGATTTTCCGTATAAAGGGCGTTATGTTCCACTAATTCCTCTTAGTGCAACCGAGTTTTATGCCGAGTTTCCGGAAGCATTTACGAACTATCAGACGGCTTTTAGAAGATGTGAGACACGTAAAGCTGACTCACGTGAACGAGCAAGACTGTGGAGAGAGAAATACGCGGATTAACAAGCATTCGTACACCTAATTGAACAGATATTAAGAGCGCTAGTTATGGGTTAACTAGACTTACTTAACGAGATTTAATAACAAGATTTAAAAAGATTGCAGCTTCGCTTTCGCTTGCTGCAGCTAATATGCGTAACAGTATACATTCTCGTAGGAAAAGAATTTAAGAGAATAACAAAGATATATTCGTACACCTAATTGACCGCGTAACAGATAAGGAGGGAATCACGGTGACAAAATCTCGTAAGCAGGGCGGCGGCCAGGATTTGCGAACGCCTCAGGAAATGGACGTCCAAAAAGCATTAACCGTATTTTGGTACAAGTATTACACCCAACCCTTAACGACAGAGCAACGTATTGAATTAGCTGATCAGTTTATCGCTGATTGGCTAGATTCCAGCAAGGTGAAAACGGATAAGCCATTCATTCGACATCCTGCAACGAGATTAAGGGAGTACGGACGAGTTCATACGGTTGCTGATGTGCTGGCAGACTTTATTATGCGTGTTGATCAAGTGGTAGAACGTTCGGAAGAATATCCGGTTATTAATCAAGATGCTTCGGTAAACTCTGCAAAGGAACGAAAGGAAAAGGAGCGTTCAATATTTTACGAGTACGAAGAGGATAACATGGAGGAAGGGGACGTATTGCCGCCTTATTCCGTGAAGGTAAGTAGTATTGTATTAGATAATTCGATTGAGGATGAACTATTTGCAGAAACGGCTCCGAGCGTTAAAAAGTTCCAGGCGGAATTGCGTAAGGTTAAGCATTACAAGGAGTTTTTCGCTACTAGCTTTGCTGAGGAGTACGGCTACGATAGAAAAGATACATTACGTAAAATCAAGAGGCTCGATTTATCGCGAGTAAGAGAGTGTAAAATTTGCGGAAGTGCTTTCTATGCGCACGATTTTCGTAGGTATGTTTGCGATATTCAGCGAGGGATTAAGGTGCATAAATTTAAAGGGAAACCGCCTGTCTATGAGGTTACAAAGGAATCAGCTTGCGAGTTAGAAAGGGATAGAATACAGGCTAAAGAACGCTATAAAACAAGGGATTTAGACGAGAAAAACTCCACTATAATATAGAAAGAACACTGGCGCGCGGTGTTCATCTTTTATTTTGGCCATTACGGATAAAAAGGAGGAATAGCGATGAATAAGGAATTATTTAAGGCAATCCGTCACGATAAAGGGCTAACACAAAAATCGTACGGAGAGCGTTTAGGTATAACGGGAAATACAGTTTCTAAAATTGAGCGAGGAGAAGCGCGCATAACGGACCGAATCCGAATAGCAGTAGCGCAACAATTTCCTATAACGCATGATTTTTTAGAAACCTATGAAGCTGCGGAAAAGCTAAAATCCTTTTAATTTTTAGTTGTTATCTAAAAAAGGCAATAAGTCACCATTATGAAAATCACTTTGATTAAAGTATAAAGCAATAGAAGCGAGGTGTCAACTGAGTGAACGAGCCGAATCGAGTCGAGCTACTTATAAGCTATCTTGGCGTGCTAGCTGAGGTCAGCCGAAGCAGTAATGTCAAAGTATTCTCTGAAATTCAACGCACAATCGACGCAATTGAATCTGAATTGAAAAAAGGGAGCGAATGAACGAATGAATGAAAAACAACCACAAACTCTTGTTTGTCGTGTTTGCCAAGTAGAAAAACCTTCTAGTGAATTTAGGCGTCAGAGTCACTTAAAGCGCGGTGTAGATAACGAATGTAATGATTGTCGTAAAAAACGACGCCAAACAAACGGTGAATACCTACTCGAACGAACCCGAAAATACCAAAAGCGAAAAGGTGATGCAGTTATGCAAATCACGGTCGAACAGCTCGAAAGTTTGCTGACGAATCATTCTTGCTGTTATTGCAGTGAGCCATTAACGAATGAAAATGCAACAGTGGACCATGTGTTTTCCCTTTCGCAATCCTATGGAGGGGTCAATATCATCGAAAATTTAACGCAATCCTGCCGAAGTTGTAACGGTTCAAAGGGCAAGGACCATGTAGCCGACTTTTATCGTCGGTCTGATAAGTTCACGCCTGCACTTTGGACATCCTTTGTCCGTAGCTATACCGAGAGATTGATAGGGCGTAAGGTTACTGATATTGAAGTCGAGCAAATGAAACGCAACCTAATGGATGAAGCCGACGAGTTGCGTAGGAATGCAGAACGAAAGGAGCTGGTAGCGAATGAGTAGGAATTTGGAGGAGGAGAAACCATGACAGTGTTCTTTTTAAAGTTTTATAGGAAAAGACGGTGCAAATTGTGACGTATTTAATCGTTACTAATGTTGAGCGAGTAGATGTCACGGACTTCATTGTCGCGAATATTTACGACGATACAGGGCAGTTAATCGACCAAACAATTCAACTATTTAAAGGCTATAAGGCCGCCATAGACTTAATAAGAAGCGAAATGTACGTAATAAACCAGCCACATTTTGAAGTATGGACGAGCGACAAGCAGCTATATGTTGACTTGCTCGCCGTTCCTGGAGTTGCCGTTTCGTTAAAGCACAGCGACCAAACCCAAGACACCAGGCGAGCAATTAAGCAGGAAGCAGACCTTTTACGAGAGATTTACGAATTAGTACCGGTTGAACCACTGCCAAAGCTACCGAAGTGGCGCAAGTGGCTTTATAGCAAGCTATTAAAAATTACGCAATTAATCGGAGGTAATGGGAAATATGACAATCAAATTTAAAAAATTAGAGCAATTTATCGAACAGAAAGCAGCTATGGAGCAAGTCTTTAATGAAATGACGGATCGCGAGGAGAAAGCAAAGGAAGCCTATGACACAATAGTCGCGGAGTATGAGGGGACCATTTCGCGAGCCGCAATCGAGGGTAAGGACTTAACGGCAGAACTGGACAAACTCGACGAGGAAATCAGTAAGGCAAAGGCGGCACTTGAACGCCGAGCAAAGGAACGTCAAATCTATTCAGCTACGCGACCACTTGAAAAAATTAAGTCTGAGGACGTTGTGGAATCGTTTAATAAAGAAGTAATTCCGGCATTTAGAGCCAAGCGCTTTGACGACGTGCTGAAACGCGTATTAAAAGCAAAATCCGAGTATGCCGAAGCTGTTTTAGACTATAAAGCAGCCGTGCGCGAGTTCGAGGAGCTTCGTTCAGAGGCGCGTAGTGAGTTATCGGATCATTACTATTACAAATTATCGAATGTAGACTTACGGACACGCCCGGAAGTTGAAAAGTATTTTATTACACAAAACGACCTCTTTGATTTACGCGGCGGCAATCCTTTACGCAGCTTACAATACGTTAAAACGGAGGAATTGACTAATGACTAATTACAAACATCTCGCAAACCTGGACGAATTACGATTAATGGCCGGAGGCAATCCGACGAAAATGGCTCAATATGATGTTAAGAAGCGCGAGCTCGAACAAATAAAAGCCAAGCACTTTAACGAGGAGCATCCGTTTGTGGACGGCTTTAATGAGTCGTACTTGTCCGAGCTTAAATCATATGCAGAAGCTAACCCGGACGATGAAAGCGCACAAGTTCGCTATGCCTTACAAAAAGAACGTTTTACAGTGCGTGAAGCGAGTAAAAACGCACACATCGACATAAGGGTAGCGAAGTCCAACCTACTGCAGAAAGTTCAGGAAGGAAACGTAACTGAGGCGGATGTAAAAGCAGCTTGGACATTTGCAAAGAAGAATAGCAGCGTTGAGAATCGCGTGCTGTATTCCAAGATTAAAAGGATGGTAGAAAGCGCGGAACAGGCTGAATAAGGGGGGATTCGAACGTGAAAACGCTTGAAGAAATGCGAAAATTTGTCGCAGAGTATAAGGCTGAGCATGGCAAGTTTAGGCCTCGTATTCCTACTACGGAAGCACATCGAGCAACACTTGAGTGGATTGGCGAGACAGTTCGCGCCGTTCTTATCCGATATGCCAAGCTCGTTCATGATAGCGGTCAGGTGCCGGACATCGAAACAGCTAAACTCGAAGCCTATATTTCGGAGCTAGAGGAGATAGTTTGGACTGACAATTACAACGTTAGTGGTCACGCTAGGGTTTTAAGTTGGGCATTAGCGATGGTTATTAATCGCCATAAAACTACTGCACCGCAATTAGTACGTAATATTTACATGGTTTTAGATTCTACGAAAGGAGGCGTTGGTAATGCTTTCAGATAAGGGTTTTATGATTGTTGACGGTATCGACCTTAATGCGATTGAAATACCGGAAGGCAAGCCGCAAGTCCCCAACGCACTAGCTGCGATACTTTACGAGCAAGCCTTGCCAGTTAAGGCCATATTAGCGAAATATGCAAAGCTAACATTTGATGCGGGGCAGGTACTCGATATAGACAATAGTAAGCTCACGGACTATAAAACGATGCTAAAGGTTGCTAGTTACGCAGATAATGCAACCCTACTCGAATTATCGGCATTTGCATTGCATGAGGCTATTCAAACCGTGCGAAATCGAGCCGAATATGATGCTAGTTTTTTGTCGCGCAGGCTATATGAGTGGCTTTCTATGGCCGAGAATCACGCTTGTTTAACTGACATATTTTACGATGGAACACCGGAAGAAAGAGCAGAACAACTAGCGTTATATGAACAACTTAAAAGTGATGCCGAGCTTACGGCAAAACTATCACAACAATACAAAGGGGAGCTTGAAGAATGGGAAACGAAATTACGTTAAGTGAATTGAAGGCGTTGCTCACAACACAACAACTGCAGGCTGCTGACACGTTAGTTGCAAACGATTATGCCCAAAAGGAAAAGCGTTCATATGAGGAAATTGCAGAAGAACTCGGCATAAGTGTACGCACATTGTATAAATGGCGCCAAAATCAAGCGTTTATCAAATACTGCGCTTTTATTAGTGACACTAAGTTGGATTCATTTCGTTCACTTGCTGATGCACAATTAATCAGATTAATAGAGGGAACGAGCAACAACGGTAATGCATCTGTCAAATCATTGGAGTTGTACTATAAATTGGCCGGTAAGCTAGTTGATCGTCGTGAAGTTGTGTCAGCTGCAGAAGTTAACAAGCGTACGCGAATCTCTGACGACGAGCTGCAAAAAGGATTAGACGAATTGAACGATATGTTGAATTAAGTATTACGTGTGATGACCGCGGCCTTTTGTCATAGGGTTGACGTGGGGCATAATGAAATACCTTCGATTTTGAGCCGACAGGTTTCCAGCCTGTCAGCTCTTTTTTTATTTATCTAAATGAGTTTCCATCTCAATAAGCCGCAAGCAATGCATTAAATCCTAATAACCTAAGATAGTTTTAGAAAGGGGGTACATTTTTATAGGAAAATTTATTAGTAATGTTTTATTTTCTACCAACAAAATAATTTTCAAAATATTTTAAATCTGGCGTGAAAACGAAAAATATATTCTTTGTCTTATTTTTATAAGTGGCGGTAACTAGCAAATATCTCGATTTCCTATATTCTGGGAAGTATGCTCCATCATATCCGTTTTTAACTGTTCTAGTATATAAATGTTTTAATTTTCCGTATTTTTCTATTCTATACATCTTATATACAACTTGGTTTTTAAGTTTATAGTCACCTAATGATATTTCATATTTATTTTTAGTTTGTAAGGAAACAGTAATGGGTTTTCCTATATAATGAGTATCAATAATATTTTGGCTAGATGGACTTTTTATAT
Source organism: Peribacillus asahii (assembly GCF_004006295.1). NCBI lineage: Bacteria > Bacillati > Bacillota > Bacilli > Caryophanales > Bacillaceae > Peribacillus > Peribacillus asahii. The sequence continues at coordinate 4,325,650 of NZ_CP026095.1, read as the reverse complement.
CATTAACAGAATTATCAATTTTGAATTTTACTTTTTGTCTTTCAACTGTAGAAGTTGAGAGACTATAAGTTATCATGTATTCTCCATCTTTTCTAATGTTTGCATGACCTATAGTTGAACTTTCTCTACATTCACCTATTAAGTTTATGTATTCTCCGTTATGTTTACGATAAAATTGATAACACACCTCAGTATTTTTCATACCAGTAATAGTATAGAGTACAACACCTTTTACTACTCTTAAATCCAAATTAGGTGAACTCGCCAAAGCATTTTTATCCACAATTGAGAGTAATATTATCACCGCTAACAGACTACTTATTATCTTTTTTAACACTGTATTTTCTCCATTTCTATTTTTATTTATTTCCTCTACTTTATAACTTTCAAACCCTAAGTAAATTAAAGGTACACTTACTCTAAATAATGGTAATTTTCATATTGGTACTTCATGGTACAAAACTACCAACCTTATTTTATGGTACTTTTCGACTAATAGTCAATAAAATCAAGAAGGGGATAACGTGAATAAGAGAAATTGATTGTATTCGGCAATATTACATCGTTAGCACAGCTTAGCTACACGTCAAAAGGTTTGGAAAGTGATTACGTGAGCCTGGCGAACTTGATCGTAAGCTAATGGACAAAGTGATTAAAGAAATCGAAGAGGCAAGTCGAGAAGGTGCTTAATATGACGTGGGGATGTCCTTCACCGGATGCCTCTCTCTTTTTGTTGTATATATATATTGGTAACAAAGTAAAATAATAGGAAAATAGACGGAGGCATGTACGATGAGAAAAGTTATATATTCGGCGGCACTGGTGGCGTTATTGCTTGCGGGCTGTGGGAACGAAGAAAAGACGGAGGCACAACCGGAGGCCAAGCCGAAAGTGGAGGAAACGGTAGCAAAAGAGGCGAAGCCGGTCGATGACGAAGAGGCGCTTAAAGCCGCAACGGAAACGGTTGAAGAGGATCACTTCATCAAATATCGCGGCGCTGAATGGCAAGGCGAGTACGATAATGGAGGCCTTACGTTTAAGATTCACGGCGTGTCCGTAACGAACGACATCGGTAAAGCGTATAACGTGCAGGCTAATCCGGGCCACAAAGCGGTGCAGATTTGGTTTGAACTCGAAAATACGACCGCCGATAAGAAGTACGAAGTCTATCCCGACCAAGCAACGCTAGTCACGTCAACAGGCGAGCAAGTTAAGCCGGATCCGTTCTTAACGAATCATAAAATTGCGGGCGAGGTGTACGAGGGAGTTACGAAGGAAGGCGACATTATATTCGCATTAGAAAATACGGAGGATGTTGCGGACATTGAATCGGTGAAGCTTGTATTTAACGCTTATTCCGAAAATGGGGAAAATGCGAAAGAGTTCGAGGTCGATTTACAGTTGAAATAAGCGCCTATTATGGGCGCTTTTTACGTGTTTGAGAAACGGCCGACAGCGCAGATAACTTCTATTTCGCGAAGGATTGGTCGTTCGATGCAAATTTAGCTCCTGTGTTTTCGATTGACTCTGCGTTATTTTATCGTTGACATAATCGGATAATTTCTATACTATACAAGTAACATAGATTTCGGCTACTTAATAAGTATTGCGAGATGGTTTACGGGAAACAGCCGTGAACACTGATGTTATAACGTTTACCCTCGAACGCATCAAAAGGTGGTGCAACGGATAGCACGTGAGATTCCGGTTCTTAAGATGTGGGTTCGATTCCTGCCGAGGGCGTCCAAAAGCTTTCTCCTTCATAAAGTGAAGGAGGGGGCTTTTTTTTATTTTGCAGAGCAATTACCTACTATTTATTCACGTAGCCATTCCTTTACTCTACCTCTTAATTTGAAAGATTCATAAAGTGAAACTTTCCCCCCCACTGATGGTTAGCCACGTCCTGCGGTTACTAAGATTTCCGCTTCGCTTCAATCAAGTGACCGTACGAAACTGATTGGTGAAAGCCTACCAATCGGACCTTTACGGGCCGTTATTTCTCGCCTATCTTCTTTGTTTCCTCATGAGTTTTAGGGTAGATTCTGACTGCCTACTAAGTGCGGGATAAATTTTTTAGCATGCATTCGTCAATCTTTGTCGTAAATGTATGATTGCAACATATAGTGAATAAAAACAAATAAAAAGGTAAGCGTTTTCAAGGAAAAGTGTATGTTATTTTTTTCTAATATTGTAAAATAGAGTTGGGGAGGGATTTGCAAGTGAATATGAAAGCCGGATTGTTTCAACAGCAAACGTTAAAAATGGCAATGACTCAAGAGTTAACTCAATCGATAGCCCTTTTACAATATTCGACGCAGGAGCTTTCTGCCTTTTTAGAAAATAAAATGATGGAGAATCCTTTATTATCCGTTGATGAGCCTTCATCTACAATTTTTCATCAAGGAATGGATCGAAAAAAACGAAAACGGACGAAGAAAGATTATGATTCCGATTACTGGATTGAGCAAGCAAGTGAGGACCATCCTTCGCTTGAAGCCCATCTTCTATCACAAGTAAATCTTCAAAAATTAACGAAAGAAGAGCAGAGAGCCTTCAATCTTCTTATTCAAAACTTAGATGAAAATGGTTATTTACGTGTTCAACTAGATGACTTATGTACCCCTTCTATTACCTTTGATGCGTTACAAAACAGTCTGGAGTTACTCCAACAGCTTGAACCGCATGGTGTGGGGGCAAGAAACCTTCAAGAATGTTTATGGATTCAAGCCTATGCAGATGCTAGAGAGCCATTAGCCGAAATGATTTTACAAGACTACTTTCTTGAATTTGCTAATAAACGATGGAAAGAGCTTAGTAAGCAATTAGGTGTATCTTTACAAGACATTCAAAGAGTGTTTGATTATATTCAAACATTTAATCCACGACCAGCTTCATACTTTCACCAAGAAAAATCGACATATATTGTGCCGGACGTCATTGTTGAAGTTCGTGACGGCCAATTATTTATCGGCGATCTAGATGGCAATACACCAAAGTTAAGTGTTGATAAACAATATTTTCATAGAATGAAACAGCATCAAGATAAACAGGTTAAGCAATTTGTTCAAGAGAAATGGCAGGAGTATCAATGGATTTCACGCGGAATTCAACAGCGTAAGGAAACCATTTTACGAGTCATGCGCTGTATTGTGGAAAAACAACCAAAATGCTTTTATCATGGGCTAGAATACGTACAACCAATGACGATGAGGGATGTAGCCGATGAGTTAGAAATTCACGAATCGACAGTCAGTCGTGCAGTAAAAGGAAAATACGTACAGACTCCATTTGGCACGATTGATATGCGCACGTTTTTCTCTACTTCTCTTTCATCGACCGATTATGGAAAAGATATTTCGGGACTGCAGGCTAAGAATCTATTAGCCGCTGCAATTAAGACAGAGAATAAGAAAAAGCCGCTTTCGGATCAAGACCTTGTTGAGTTATTACAAAAAGAACATGGTCTTGTATTAGCGCGGCGAACGGTGGGAAAATATCGTGAACAATTAGGAATCCCATCGTCGTCGAAACGGAAACGCTTTGATTAAAAAGGATGATGGTAATTGGCGGTGAATGTATTTCAATTATATAGTCGAAAGAAATGTTCTTTATGTGATCAAGCAAAGCTCGTACTCGAAGAAATAAAGACGGAGATTGGAATTTTATATGAAGAAATTGATATTGACTGCAGTGATGAATTAACCGAGCGGTATGGAATGATGATCCCGGTTGTGCAATGGCAAGGGGAAATAGTTCAGTATGGTCATGTATGGAAAGATGAATTGCTACAGAGAATAAAAAGATAATTTTTTAATTAATATTTGAAGAACGATTATAATCCTGCTAGAATAACATTATAGCAGGAATATTTTTTTGGTGTTCGTGGGACAATAAAGTCATGTGCGGGACGTATAATGTCCCTTTGGTCTAGATAGGAGTTTATACGAATGCAAATATTATTAGACATACAGAGAAAATTATTACCTGATCTCGTAGAAACGATGCAAAAACGCTACAACATTCTTCGGTATGTGAAGGCTATGGAGCCTGTAGGACGCCGAAGTCTTGCTAATCATCTGCAATTGACAGAGCGAACGCTTCGAAGTGAAGTTGACTTTTTAAAAAATCAGAATCTTCTTGAAGTTCATAGTTCAGGAATGAATCTTTCTCAAGAAGGGCAGGAGCTTCTTGAACAATTAGAGGGGATTATGCGAGAAGTAATGGGGATAAATATATTGGAACAAAGGTTACGGGAGATGCTTCAAATTGAGGAAGTCATTATTGTGTCCGGCAATTGTGATGAGTCACCGTGGGTGAAAAAAGAATTAGCAAAAGCGTGTGCAGCTCGGATGAAGCATGAATGGAAAAATCGAAGGACCATTGCTATTACGGGAGGCTCGACAATGGCTGCTGTGGCAGATTCTCTTGTTTCGGATGAATATAGCAAAGGAGTTACCTTTGTCCCCGCACGCGGTGGAGTCGGTGAGATGTCTCAAAATCAAGCTAATACGATTGTTGAAAAAATGGCACAAAAAGTTCACGCTTCATACAAAGTTCTCTATGTTCCAGACCAATTAAGTGATGAAGTTTATGCTTCCTTGATGAAGGAGCCGTCCATGAAAGAAGTGATTTCGACGATTAAGTCAGCAGAGATGGTCATTCATGGAATTGGAGAAGCGTTGGTAATGGCGGAAAGAAGAAAGTCTGAGCCAAGTGTTCTAACGCAATTAGTGGAACAAAAGGCGGTTGGTGAGGCATTTGGCTATTACTTTAGTGAAAGTGGAGAAGTTGTTCACAAAGTGTTGACAGTCGGTCTACAGCTAGAGGATCTTACTCCTGAAAAGAAAGTGATTGCAGTTGCAGGGGGGGAAAAGAAAGCGAAGGCCATTCGGAGCTATATAAGGGGGACACATGCTACAACTGTTCTTATTACAGATGAAGCTGCAGCCCGGGAACTAATCTCTGATTAAAAAAAGCTAAGACGAACTTTAAGGAGGAATTTATAATGACAGTAAAAGTTGGAATTAATGGATTTGGACGTATTGGACGTGTCGCATTTCGTGCAGCATTAGCAAACCAAAATATTGAAATTGTAGCGATTAACGACTTAACAGATGCCAATATGTTGGCTCATCTGTTGAAGTATGACTCTGTTCATGGAACACTTGACGAACAAGTATCAGTCGATGGCGAGTATCTAATTGTCGGTAGTCATAAGACAAAGGTGTTAGCAGAACGTAATCCAGCGTCATTACCGTGGAAGGAATTGGGTGTTGATGTTGTTATCGAATCAACAGGCCGCTTTACAAAACGAGAAGATGCAGCGAAACATTTAGAAGCTGGAGCGAAAAAAGTTATTATTTCAGCACCTGGAACAGATGAGGATATTACGATCGTTATGGGAGTCAATGAAGAACAATATGATGCAGCGAGTCATCACGTTCTTTCTAACGCATCTTGTACTACAAACTGCTTGGCACCATTTGCGAAAGTGTTACACAATCAGTTCGGAATTAAGCGCGGTATGATGACAACTATTCATTCATATACAAACGACCAACAAGTGCTCGACCTTCCTCATAAAGATTATCGAAGAGCGCGCGCAGCAGCAGAGAATATGATTCCTACTTCGACAGGAGCTGCGAAAGCTGTTGCTTTAGTTTTACCTGAATTAAAAGGAAAGTTAAATGGGATGGCTGTACGTGTACCTACACCGAATGTGTCGATTGTAGACCTTGTTGTGGAACTTGAAAAAGATGTAACAGCTGAAGAAGTAAATGCAGCATTGAAAGCAGCATCTGAAGGGGAGTTAAAAGGAATTCTTAATTATAGCGAATTGCCATTAGTATCTGGTGATTATAATGGAAGTCCTGCTTCTTCTACAATCGATGCTTTATCAACAATGGCATTGGAAGGTAATTTAGTTAAAGTACTATCTTGGTATGACAATGAAACAGGCTATTCTCATCGAATTCTTGATTTAATTGACTATATAGCGTCTAAAGGGTTATAAAGTGAAGCGTCACACTCTCTTAATTAATGATTAGTTGAATTTACGGGCAATCCCCCTCTTCATAATTTTGAGGAGGGGGATTGCCCGTTTATTGTGTTGTAAGAGAAGAGTTTTTAAAAAAATCTCACTTTTGTGAGATTTTTTTAAAACTCCACTAAAAAAATAATAAGGAAAATGATATCATAGATAGGGTTGTGCAGTTATAGCCGTGATAACCTGTTTTTGGATAAAACAAAGCAAACAGATTATACTGAAAAAGAGAACAGGGAGAGTCAGGATTCATCGGCATCTCCCTTTTTGACAGATAAATAAAAAGACGGACCAATTTTAAGGAGGTTCTTTACACTATGAATAAAAAGTCGATTAAAGATGTAGAGCTGAAAGGGAAACGTGTGTTTTGTCGGGTGGATTTTAACGTTCCGATGCAAGATGGACAAGTTTCAGATGATACAAGAATTAAAGCAGCGTTGCCAACGATTTCTTATTTAGTCGAACAAGGGGCAAAAGTGATTCTAGCTAGCCATCTCGGTCGTCCAAAAGGTCAAGTAGTGGAAGAACTACGTTTAACACCAGTTGCCAAGCGATTAAGTGAATTATTAGATAAAGAAGTACATAAAGTGGACGAAGCATATGGGGAGGCCGTATTAGCTGAAGTCAATAAGCTAGAAGAAGGCGGTCTTTTATTATTAGAAAATGTTCGTTTTTATCCTGGTGAAGAAAAGAATGATCCGGAGTTAGCGAAAGCATTTGCCGAGTTAGCAGATGTGTATGTTAACGATGCGTTTGGAGCAGCCCACCGTGCCCATGCATCAACAGAAGGAATTGCCCATTACCTACCAGCTGTTTCCGGCTTGTTAATGCAAAAAGAATTAGAGGTATTAGGTAATGCTTTAGCGAATCCTGAGCGTCCATTCACAGCGATTATTGGTGGCGCAAAAGTAAAGGATAAAATTGATGTAATTGAAAACCTGCTTGAAAAAGTAGATCATTTAATCATTGGCGGTGGATTAGCTTTTACTTTCGTTAAAGCACAAGGCTATGAAATTGGTACATCTCTTCTTGAAGAAGATAAAATAGAACTGGCGAAATCCTTTATTGCGGCTGCAGAAGCAAAAGGTGTAAAGATGCATATGCCGATTGATGCTGTTATAGCACCAAAATTCGCTGCAGATGCAGAAGCGACAGCTGTGAATATTGATAGCATCCCAGCAGACCAAATGGCACTTGATATCGGTCCGAAAACGAGCGAACTATATGCGAATATTATTAAAGAATCGAAGCTTGTTATTTGGAACGGTCCAATGGGTGTATTTGAATTTGATAAATTTGCAAATGGTACAAAAACAGTCGCTCAAGCTTTAGCGGACTCAACTGATACATATAGTGTAGTTGGCGGTGGTGATTCGGCAGCTGCAGCTGAAAAGTTTGGCTTGGCTGAAAAAATGTCGCATATTTCAACAGGCGGCGGCGCATCTCTTGAATTTATGGAAGGGAAACAACTGCCGGGTGTTGTTGCGTTAAACGATAAATAAAAGCTCGTATAATAGAATGAAGGGATGGAGGAAATGCGTAAACCGATTATTGCAGGAAATTGGAAAATGCATAAAACGCTTTTAGAAGCAACATCTTTTGTAAAAGAAATTGGTCAGCAAGTACCAGCATCTAATGAAGTGGACACGGTTGTTTGTGCTCCAGCTCTTTTTCTTGGTCAGCTTGTTCAAGCATCCGAAAAAACAGATGTTAAAATTGGCGCTCAAAATATGCACTTTGAAGAAAGCGGTGCCTTTACGGGGGAAATTAGCCCTGCGGCATTAGCTGATCTTGATGTGGCTTATGTTATTTTAGGTCATTCAGAGCGCCGTGAGCTGTTTAATGAAACAGATGAAGCAGTAAATAAAAAGGTACATGCGGCTTTTAAGCATGGACTAACCCCGATTGTTTGCTGCGGTGAAACACTTGAGCAGCGTGAAGCGGGACAAACGTTTGATTTTGTTGGCGGCCAAATTGAAAAAGCTCTTGAAGGATTAACAGAAGAGCAAGTGAAGCAAACTGTGATTGCGTATGAGCCAATTTGGGCGATTGGAACGGGTAAATCTTCATCAGCGGAAGATGCGAATGAAGTATGTGCTCATATTCGTGCGGTTGTAGCGAAGCAAACAACGCAATCAACAGCGGAAGAAGTCCGTATTCAATACGGCGGAAGTGTGAAGCCGGAGAATATTAAAGAATATATGGCGCAACCTGATATTGATGGTGCGTTAGTTGGTGGAGCAAGTTTGAAAACGGCTTCTTTCTTACAATTATTGGAGGCGGGACGTTATGAGTAAGGCACCAGTTGCGTTAATTATTTTGGACGGCTTTGGATGCCGTCCTGAACAAAAGGGAAACGCAGTTTTTCATGCGAAAAAACCGAATTTTGATCGTTATGGGGGACAATATCCTCATTCACATTTAACGGCAAGCGGGGAAGCGGTTGGCTTACCTCAAGGACAAATGGGGAATTCAGAAGTTGGTCATTTAAATATCGGTGCAGGTCGAATTGTTTACCAAAGTTTAACACGAGTGAATATTGCGATTCGGGATGGGGAGTTTGCTCAGAACCAAACATTCCTTGATGCAATCAATCATGCTAAGGAAAAAGGTACAAGCCTTCACCTAATGGGGTTACTTTCAGACGGTGGTGTTCATAGCCATATTGATCATATGTATGCGTTGTTAAAGCTTGCTGCTAAAGAAGGCTTGAAGAATGTATACGTTCATGGTTTTTTAGATGGCCGCGATGTTGGTCCACAAACAGCAAAAGGCTATATTGAAGCAGCAGAAGCAACAATGAAGGAAATTGGCGTAGGTCAATTTGCGACGATTTCTGGACGTTATTATTCTATGGACCGCGATAAGCGTTGGGAGCGCGTAGAGAAATCTTACCGCTCTATGGTGTATGGTGAAGGTCCGACTTATACATCAGCACTTGAGTGTGTAAACGACTCTTATGCGAATGGAATTTATGATGAGTTCGTTCTCCCATCCGTTGTGACGGACGCAGAAGGCAAGCCGGTTGCTACGATTCAAAGTGATGATTCGGTTATTTTCTATAATTTCCGTCCAGACCGTGCCATCCAAATTTCAAACACGTTTACAAATGAAGATTTCCGTTCATTTGATCGCGGGGACAAGCATCCGAAGTATCTTCATTTCGTTTGCTTAACGCACTTTTCAGAAACAGTAGATGGATATGTTGCTTTTAAGCCAACAAATCTTGATAATACATTAGGGGAAGTTCTTTCGCAAAACGGCTTAACGCAGCTGCGTATTGCCGAAACGGAAAAATATCCACATGTTACGTTCTTTATGAGCGGTGGACGTGAAGATAAATTCCCAGGTGAAGAAAGAATTTTGATTGCTTCACCAAAGGTTGCTACATATGATTTGAAACCAGAAATGAGTGCTTATGAAGTGACCGATGCATTAGTGGAGCAAATTGAAAATGATCGTTTTGATGCGATTATTTTAAACTTTGCTAACCCTGATATGGTCGGACATTCTGGTATGCTTGAGCCAACTGTAAAAGCTATTGAAACAGTTGATGAATGTCTAGGTCGCGTTGTTGATTTAATCGTATCTAAAGGCGGGACAGCGATTATTACAGCTGACCATGGAAATGCTGACGAAGTGATAACATTAGAAGGTAATCCAATGACCGCTCATACGACAAATCCAGTGCCTATTATTGTGACGAAAAATGAGGTAACATTAAGAAATGATGGTATTTTAGGTGATTTAGCTCCAACAATGTTACATTTGCTTGGTGTTGAAAAACCTGTTGAGATGACAGGGAAATCCCTAATCACTATATAATTACGAACAAAAAAGGAGAGATTTATTATGCCATATATCCAACATGTCTATGCACGTGAAGTATTAGATTCTCGTGGAAACCCAACAGTAGAAGTAGAAGTAGGAACAGAATCAGGATTTTTCGGACGTGCAATCGTGCCATCGGGTGCTTCAACTGGTGAATATGAAGCAGTAGAACTTCGTGACGGAGATAAATCTCGTTACCTTGGAAAAGGTGTTCAAAAAGCAGTTGATAACGTAAATGAAATTATCGCTGAAGCTATCATGGGCTTCGATGTAACAGATCAAGTAGGCATTGACCGTGCGATGATTGCTTTAGACGGTACAGAAAATAAAGGGAAATTAGGAGCAAATGCAATCCTTGGTGTATCTATGGCGGCAGCTCATGCAGCTGCTCAATTTGCTGAGCTACCATTATACCGTTACCTTGGCGGATTCAATGCGAAGCAATTACCAACTCCAATGATGAACATCATTAACGGTGGATCACATGCAGATAATAACGTAGACTTCCAAGAATTCATGATTCTTCCAACAGGGGCTCCTACATTTAAAGAAGCAATCCGTACAGGTGCGGAAGTATTCCATGCATTAAAATCAGTTCTTGCTTCTAAAGGTTTAAACACAGCAGTTGGTGATGAGGGTGGATTCGCTCCAAACCTTGGCTCTAACCGTGAAGCGCTTGAAGTAATTATCGAAGCAATCGAAAAAGCTGGCTATAAAGCAGGCGAAGATGTTTACTTAGGACTAGATGTTGCTTCTTCTGAGTTCTACAACAAGGAAACAGGTAAATATGATCTTGTTGGTGAAGGACGTACAGGTTTAACATCTGAAGAAATGATTGCTTTCTACGAAGAATTGGTAAATGAATTCCCAATCATCTCTATCGAAGACGGTTTAGATGAAAATGACTGGGAAGGTCACAAATTACTAACAGAGCGCATTGGTGACCGCGTTCAATTAGTAGGCGATGACTTATTCGTAACAAATACGAAAAAACTAGCTCAAGGTATTGAGCAAGGCGTAGGAAACGCAATCCTAATCAAAGTAAACCAAATTGGTACATTAACAGAAACATTTGAAGCAATCGAAATGGCGAAACGCGCTGGTTACACAGCGGTTGTTTCTCACCGTTCTGGTGAATCAGAAGATACAACAATCGCTGATATCGCTGTTGCAACAAATGCTGGTCAAATTAAAACAGGTTCTATGTCTCGTACAGACCGTATCGCAAAATACAACCAACTTCTTCGCATCGAAGACGAGCTTGGCGATTTAGCGGTATACGATGGTCTTAAATCTTTCTACAACATCAAACGCTAATTTTGACATAGTAAAAAGCCCACCAAGGTTGGCTAAGTTGTGTCGTACAACGTTTATGGCTTGAAACCTCCTATTTATGTGTGAGTAATCCGCATTAATAGGAGGTTTTTTTCGATAAAAAGTAAACAAGATGCAAGAAACTGTCATTTACTTTATAATAATATCAATTATAGGGAGGTGGAGAAAATGGCAAACAGGATAAGCTTGCCAGAATCTGCAGCGACTCATGCAAAGCCTAGTATTGGGAAGGCGATTCTTTGCATGGGGCGGACTTTTAATTAAACGAATATCGCCCAAGTAAGCATAGATTCATTTCTAATATACGGCTTTGCACCTTATTTTCATTTTTAAAAAATAAGGAGCTGGCAGAAATGAAATATGTAAAAGCGACGGCTGTTTTACCGGAAGCGCTTATTAATGAAATTCAAAAATATGTTCAAGGAGCAACGATTTATATTCCAAAACCAGAAGCAGCTCATCAGAAATGGGGGACGCGTTCTGGAAGCAGAAAGTGGATTGATGATCGAAATACTCATATTAGAAGGGCCTTTCAAAACGGGTCAAAGATTGATCAATTAGCTGAGGAATATTGTCTCTCCGTAGAAACAATTAAGAAGATTGTATATTCTAAATAAGAGTGGTCAGCACTGAGGATCTTTCGTCTAGATAATCAGTGCTTTTTCTAATATGCCGAATTTGTTTCTTACTCATTTTCTACATTGAATAAAAAAAGTGAATCTTTTAAAGTAAAAGCTAGATAAGATTATTTTTTTAATAAGTAGGAGTGATAAAGATGGAGCCGTTTATAAGAAGTGACCAATATAACTTTATCCGCAGGCAAACGCAGATTTTAATAAATGGTCATGCAACTGCTAATGATATACATGTTTTGACTACATTAAAGACACTTGCAAAAGAAAAAGTATTTGGTTTGTTTGAAGAGATAAGTGAGGAACAAGAACAGTTGCTCATTCCAATTATGGATGTGAAAGATAATGAAGGAGCCGAGGCTTTTCTTTTACAAGTGGAACCGTATGTGATTCCTTTTCAAACGATAACGGAGCAAACGATAAAGAAATTGTTTCCGAAAGCAAAGAAGCTAAAGGTCCCTGGATTAGAAACTGTGAATTTAAAGGAAACTTCATATGTAAGTTGGTATGATAAAGGATCAAATAGAAAGTATATAATAGCTCGACATAATCATAAGCTGAAAGGTCTACAAGGAACCTTTACGAGTTTAAATAAAAAAGGCATTTGCACATTATGTAATGCCCATGAGAAAGTAGGGATGTTTATGTCTGAAGCAAAAGGCAAAGGGGGAGAACAAGGCACATTTATTAAAAGAGGGAATTATATTTGTGAAGATAGTCAGAAATGTAATTATAACCTCATCACATTAGATAAATTACATGATTTTATCGAGCGATTGAATGAAACAATATAGTTATCTGGATATCCAAACAAAAAAACTAACTCGGAAGGGAGTTAGTTTTTTTGTTCAACGTTTACACGTTTAATAAACAAGGCACATATGAGCCCAATCACGGAGACGATTAGAGCGAATACAAAGGCATCTTGAATACCTGCGTTTAAAGAGTTAACAGCATTTAATGGATCATTAGGGTTTGTCACGTTACTCATATAGCTTTTCTGACCAGCTGACATAATGGTTATAGCAACTGCTGTACCAATTGCTCCTGCTACTTGTTGGAGCGTATTCATAATGGCTGTACCATCTGGATAAAATTGTGGCGGCAGCTGATTTAAACCATTTGTTTGAGCAGGCATCATGATCATGGAAACACCAATCATTAAGAAAATATGTAGAGCAACAACAAAAGTAATGGCTGTATCCATGGAAACGCTGCTGAACAACCAAAGAACAATAGTTACAATGACCATCCCAGGAATAACCAACCATCTCGGACCATATTTATCAAACAAACGTCCCATAACAGGTGACATGAACCCGTTGAGAATACCGCCTGGTAATAAAACGAGTCCGGCAGCAAAGGCAGATAGCGCCAACCCGCTTTGTAAATAGAGCGGCAGCATAATCATGGAGGACAGAATCGTCATCATTCCAATAAAGAGGAGGATGACACCTAATGTAAACATTGGAAATTTAAAGGCACGTAAATTCATCATCGGTTGCTGCATCGATAATTGTCGAATAGTAAACAAAATAAGCGCAATGATTCCGACAAGTAAAGCGATGATTACTTTTGAACTGCCCCAGCCTTCTCCTTCTCCTGAGACACTAAAGCCATAAACGACTCCGCCAAAGCCAAATGTGGATAAGATAATCGATACTATATCAATTTTTGGTTTTGTGATCGTTGACACATTTTCCATAAACATAATTCCGCATATAAGGGAAAGGGCGAAAAATGGAAGGGCCAGCCAGAAAATCCAATGCCAGCTAAGGTTTGCAATAACCAATCCTGAAATCGTTGGACCGATGGCAGGTGCAAACATAATGACGAGACCGATAAGCCCCATAATAGACCCTCTTTTATGAATTGGGAAAATCAGTAAAATCGTATTAAACATTAAAGGTAAAAGCAGTGCTGTACCAATGGCTTGAATAACACGAGCTACTAATAAAATCTCGAAGCTTGGCGCAAGAGCGGCAATAAGCGTTCCGATAATGGAGAAAATGAGTGATGTAATAAAGAGCTGTCTCGTTGTGAACCATTGAAGTAGAAGTCCTGATACAGGAACTAATATACCGAGTGTTAATAAATAGCCTGTTGTTAACCATTGAACGGTTGAAGGTTGAATGGCGAAAATTTGAATTAAGTCGTTCAGTGCGATATTTAGCGCAGTTTCACTGAATAAACCGATAAATCCAGCAATTAAAAACGATAGTAAAATCGGAAAGGTTCTATACTGCCTCTCCTCTTGTTGAGTCTTTTCTTGCGTTTGTGCTTGCATGATATTCCCCTCTCAAAAAATAGATGAAACAGTTAAGAATAACTGTGTATTCCCCGTTATTTCTCTAATGAAATTCCTCGAATATTTTTAGCCTATGTTAAGCTACTCGATAATAACATAAAAAGTGCCTAATAAACGGATTAGGCACTTTTTTTGCGTATTATTTTTTTGTTGCTTCTGTATCAACAGGTACAGCATTATAATATTCTTCTAATGTAATACCACTTTCAAAAATTTCTGTTGCTGCTTCTATCCCCAGATAACGTAAGTGCCAAGGTTCATATTTATAGCCTGTAATATGTTCTTTTCCCTCTGGGTAGCGGATAATAAAACCGTATTCATGTCCATGTTTCGCCAGCCATTCTGCCTCTGCCGTATCCCCAAAACAATCTTGCGCGGCACAGGCCCCATCAGCCGTTGTGACATCGATAGCCAATCCTGTTTCATGTTCGCTTGTTCCTGGAAGGGCACTGTATGTTTTTGCATTCTCTAGGCCGTCGCGTTTTACATAGTTGTTAAAAAGTGATACTTGGGTTTCGTGAGAACGATAGGCGGAAACACCGGCTAAATGTACGTTTTGTTTTTTAGCGGCTCTGAACATTTTTTCTAAAGCTTTTGCTGCTTCCGCTCGCATCATTCTTTTTTCAATTTTTTCTTTAAAAATAAAGTCTACTTTCGGATAAATGAGATCAGCAGGTTTATAATCTTCCGGCAGGCTATATTCTTTATTCACAAGAACAGCGATATTTTCAGGTTCGGCTAACGTGTACAGCCCTGCTTGAGCGGGTTTGGCGGATTCGTCGACTGCCACCTCACGTATTTCTTCGGGCTCTTCCTGCTGTTGTACAGCTGGCTCTTTTTGTTCTTTTTCTTGAGAAATATGTTGATTATCTTGCTGCGTAAATGAACAACCTGAAATGAATAACAAGGAAGATAGGGCGGTTGCTGTAATTGCTGGTTTTAACATGAGTAAGACTCCTTCATTTGTACTTATCGAAACCAATATTCGCGCTGTAGTTCTTTTTGATACTTATCAAGGAATAATCCAATCCAAATAACCATTAATAAAATGGGATAATCATCACGAACAACAGCATCGATAATAGGTGCCGACCAAAAATGCTCTAAAAAACGGTTAGCAGGAAATTGACTAAATGTTTCATATAGGACGATGCCTTGAAGTGAGAGCCAAAGAATCGTTAACGTATTTGTTCCAAATCCAATAACAGCCGCAATTAAACTTAATACGACGGCAATGAGTCCGAAAAGTAATATACGAAAATCAGCTTGGAAAAAGTCAATAGGGCTATTGGATAAACCGTTGTAAATAATAGCTGTAAAATAAATAGTCGTTGTAACATAGGCTGCAAATAGCAATAATCGATTTCCTTGATATTTTGCAAGCAAAAGCAAAATAGGGGAAAGGACGATTAGTAACATGCTGACGATATTGCTGCCGCTTGTCCACAAAGCATAGCTAGCTATACCAGATAAAATGATAGCTAGAAAATCGAGAAATCGCAATATATTTTGTAGCATAAACGCCACCTCTTTCTAGATCTTATAGAAATTATCTCAAAGTTTAGGTAGAAAAGAAATGAAGATTCAATTTTTTTACTTTAAGGCATCGGATTTTGGAACTGTTCCTAGTTTATTCATGAACGTTCCAAGGTGCTTTCGCTTTTCTGATTGTCTAGCGCCAGCACCTAGCTCGCTGTGAAAAAGATAAGAGTCACCGAAAGGCAAAGAACGCCTTTTCGGGCCTCTTCCTATTTTCTTCACGAGCTGCCCAAGGTGCTTTCGCTTTTCTTTTGAATATGGTAAAGTAAAAGTAATGTCTTGGAGGTGTTCATGCATGCATGCTTTATTAGTGACACTTTTAGTAATCGTTTGTATCGCATTGATTGCTTGTGTATTACTGCAGTCAGGGAAAAGCGCAGGTCTATCTGGTGCTATTTCCGGTGGTGCAGAACAATTATTCGGTAAACAAAAAGCGCGTGGCTTAGATTTAGTTCTACATAGAGCGACAGTTGTATTATCTGTTATTTTCTTTGCTTTAACGTTGCTAATCGCTTATTTTGAATAAACGAATATTAAAGAGGTCTAGCTAATGAAGCTAGGCTTTTTTCTATGTTTTTTTTAAAAGTACAGGCTTTGTTCTAACTAAACGTATAAAGTTTCGTTCCTCTTTGGTGTCCAGTTTCAGCTAAAAGACACTCGCCTTGCGCTTTTATGACTTTAACAGGTATAGTTGAGAAGTAATGAATGAAAAATTTAGTACAATAAGAATATTTTCCCCTATTTATGAAGAGATATAAACGTTTCGTGTAAAAGGAGTTTTTGGAATGAAAATTAGATTGCCGCAGCCCTTTACATTTGAAGGCGGGAAACGTGCTGTATTATTGCTGCATGGATTCACTGGGAATTCATCTGATGTTCGAATGCTTGGCCGTTTTTTAGAGCAACGAGGTTATACTTGTCACGCACCGCATTATAAAGGTCACGCTGTCCCACCAGAAGAGTTAGTCACAACAGGTCCTGTGGATTGGTGGAAAGATGTAATAACGGGCTATGATTTTTTGAAACAGAAAGGTTATGAGGAAATTGCCGTAGCAGGGCTGTCTCTTGGAGGCGTATTTTCTCTTAAATTAGGATATACTGTCCCTATTAAGGGTATTGTAACAATGTGTGCACCAATGTATATAAAAAGCGAAGAAATCATGTATGAAGGTGTTTTGCAATACGCTCGTAATTTTAAAAAACATGAGGGAAAAGAGCCGGAGCAAATCGAATTAGAAATGAAGAAGTTTTTAGAAACACCGATGAATACGTTACAAGCGTTGCAGCAATTAATTACGGATGTGCGGAATCATGTGGATCATATTTATGCGCCAACTTTTGTTGTTCAAGGGCGGCATGATGCGATGATTAATATAGATAGTGCCAATATTATCTATGATTCTGTACAATCTTCAATGAAAGAACTAAAGTGGTATGAGGAATCAGGCCATGTCATTACGCTAGATAAGGAACGTGCACAATTGCATGAAGATATCTTTTCATTTTTAGAAAGTTTAGATTGGAATGAGTAAAAATATACCCTAATGTAAGGAGGGTTTTGAATATGGAAGAACAAATCGATCAACATATCGAGCGGCTTTTATCTTATATGAAAGAAGAGGCATATAAGCCGTTAACTGTTCAAGAGCTAGAAGAAGCTCTAGGGATTGAAGATTCAGCAGATTTTAAGAACTTTGTGAAGGCGCTTGTCAAAATGGAAGAAAAGGGTCTTGTCATTCGGACGAGAAGCAATCGCTATGGCCTGCCGCAAAAAATGAATTTAATTCGAGGGAAGTTGTCTGGGCACGCGAAGGGATTTGCTTTTGTTACACCTGAAGATGAACCGGGTGCAGATGATATTTTC
Source organism: Peribacillus asahii (assembly GCF_004006295.1). NCBI lineage: Bacteria > Bacillati > Bacillota > Bacilli > Caryophanales > Bacillaceae > Peribacillus > Peribacillus asahii. The sequence continues at coordinate 4,308,098 of NZ_CP026095.1, read as the reverse complement.
ATTCCACCAAATGAAACAAAGAGCGCGATGCACGGCGATACTGTTATGGTTCGGGTTTCTACGGAAACAAGCGGTTCAAGACGAGAAGGAACCGTGATTCGAATTCTTGAACGGGGCGTAACGGAGATTGTCGGTACGTATTCTGAAAGTAAACATTTTGGATTTGTCATCCCAGATGATAAAAAGATTGCAAGCGATATCTTTATTCCAAAACAAGTAAATGGCGGAGCTATTGAGGGACATAAAGTAGTTGTAAAATTAACTTCTTATCCTGAAGGGCGTACAAGTGCAGAAGGAGAAGTCATTCAAATTCTTGGCCATAAAAATGACCCAGGTGTGGACATTTTATCCGTGATTCATAAGCATGGTTTGCCATTAGAGTTTCCTCAGGAAGTGATGGACCAAGCGAATGCTGTGCCAGATACTATTGCGGAAAGTGAAATCGGCAATCGCCGTGATTTACGAAATGACGTGATTGTAACGATTGATGGTGCTGATGCGAAAGATTTGGATGATGCCGTTACGGTTACGAAGCTCGATAATGGCAATTACAAGCTTGGCGTTCATATTGCCGATGTTAGTCATTATGTAACAGAAGGTTCACCTATTGATCGAGAAGCGTTAGAAAGAGGGACAAGTGTTTATTTAGTAGACCGAGTGATCCCGATGATTCCACATCGTTTATCAAATGGGATTTGTTCTTTGAATCCAAAAGTCGATCGTTTTACTTTATCATGTGAAATGGAAATTACACCTGAAGGGGAAGTCATACAGCACGAAATTTTTGAAAGTGTAATTAAAACGACAGAACGAATGACGTATAGCGATGTGAATAAAATTTTATTAGATCAAGATGAAGAATTGCTTGCGCGTTATGAGCCGATTATTCCGATGTTCCAAGAAATGGAGAAGCTTGCTGAGATTCTGCGTCGTAAACGGATGAATCGCGGAGCCATTGACTTTGATTTTAAAGAAGCAAAAGTGCTCGTTGATGAAGAAGGGCATCCATCGGACGTTGTGCTACGCGAACGCTCTGTAGCAGAACGATTAATCGAAGAGTTTATGTTAGCAGCGAATGAGACAGTAGCAGAACATTTCCACTGGTTAGATGTTCCGTTTATTTATCGAATTCATGAAGATCCAAAGCCAGAGAAGTTACAACGCTTCTTCGAATTCATTACAAACTTTGGTTACCTTGTTCGTGGATCAGCGAATGAAGTGCATCCACGGGCTTTACAAGAAATTATTGAAGCGGTGGAAGGCAAGCCGGAAGAAATGGTCATTTCTACTGTCATGCTTCGTTCGATGCAGCAAGCGAAATATGACCCGGAAAGCTTAGGTCACTTTGGTCTTTCTACGGAATTCTATACACATTTCACATCGCCAATTCGCCGTTATCCAGATTTAATTGTGCACCGTCTTATTCGCACGTATTTAATTGAAGGCAAATTGGACCCTGCTACACAAGAAAAATGGGATTCCTTGCTGCCTGATATTGCAGATCATACATCTAAGCGGGAGCGTCGCGCTGTAGATGCTGAGCGCGAAACAGATGAGCTGAAAAAAGCAGAATATATGCTTGATAAAATTGGCGAAGAGTATGATGGAATTATTAGTTCTGTTACGAATTTTGGTATGTTTGTGGAGTTGCCAAACACAATTGAAGGGCTTGTTCATGTAAGCTATATGACTGATGATTATTATCGCTTTGACGAACGTCAACTAGCGATGGTAGGGGAACGAACAGGAAAAGTGTTCCGAATTGGGGATGAAATTTCGATTCGGGTTAGCAATGTAAATAAAGAAGAGCGTGCAGTTGATTTTGAAATTATCGGTATGAAAGTGAGTCGTCCACGTCCATCTTCTGGTGAGAAACGCGTATTTAAAGCAAATGCAGGAGAGAAAAAGCGCGGCCGCGGCGGACGAAATGGTCGTGATGAAGGACGTGGAGGCCGGAACTCTGAACGTTCCTCGTCTGAACGAAAACCGAAAAAGAAGAAAAAGTTTTATGAAAATGCGCCGTCTGCTAAGCGCAAGAAAAAACCAAAAAAGAGATAATGTATGAGAGAGGATGAGTCATCATCCTCTCTAAAGAAGGGGAGAGTAAGATGCCAAAGGGAATGGGCAAGCAACTAGCACAAAATAAAAAAGCGTATCATGATTATTTTATTGAAGATACGTTTGAAGCTGGTATTGTGCTTCAAGGAACAGAAATTAAATCGATTCGAGCAGGCAAAGCGAATCTAAAGGATTCCTTTGCGAAAATTGAACGCGGGGAATTATATTTGCACAACATGCATGTCAGTCCGTATGAGCAAGGAAATCGTTATAATCATGATCCATTGCGAACGAGAAAGCTATTGCTTCATCGCAAGGAAATTAATAAACTAATTGGTGAAACGAAAGAAACAGGTTATACGATTGTTCCGTTAAAATTATATTTAAAAAACGGTTTTGCTAAAATATTAATTGGGCTTGGTAAAGGGAAGAAGCAATACGATAAGCGTGATGACTTGAAGAAAAAAGAAGCAAAACGTGATATCGAACGAGCTTTCCGCGAACGTCAAAAGATGTAGGTTTTTTACAATAACTTACAATTGATTTTTTGAAGAAACATGCTATAATTATTCTTGTAACGATGACAACTGAATAACACAGCAAACAATGCTTGCTATTCATTCTCGTACGCTCCATTCTTATACTGGGGACGTTACGGATTCGACAGGGATAGTTCGAGCTTAGGTTGCGAGTCGAGGGGATCGGCCTCGTTAAAACGTCAAAGCCTATAACTGGCAAACAAAACAACAACTTAGCTTTCGCTGCTTAATAACAGTCGATAGCTGTTCCTCCCTCCATTGCCCATGTGGTAGGGTCAGGGACTCACTCTAAGTGGGCTACGCCGGATTCCACCGTCTGAGGATGAAGGAAGAGAACAATCAGACTAGCTGCTCAGACGCCTGTCGACAGGCAAATGAGTAAGTGAAACATGAATATGTCGACTACACTCGTAGAAGCTTAAGTGCCGTTATGTCTGGACGTGGGTTCGATTAGTAAATAGTCGCCTTGTATGGTAACATGCAAGTGAAAATCTGGCTTTATCGGTGAAACCTACCTCGCATTTATTGCGATAAGGCAATGCCGAGCGGTATGTGGAGCAATCCAACAGCCGTGTATCGACTTATAGGCTACCATTTGAAAATGGTAGTACTAGGATGCGGAATACTACTTCTGTTTAGTAAATTTATATTTCGCATAATACGCCAGAGGACCTGAATAATTAATTACAGGTTCAAGATATAGTCAGTGCCATGACGAAAGCATGGAATAGCACGTCCCACCGTCTCCACCAAATACATATTTGGTGGTTTTTATTTTGTGTTTACTTAATGGTAAATTAAGAACCTACCTCAATGTTTTGAAGAAACAAGGAATATGAAGGCGGGAGATGATTTCCATTCACTTTATCGCATAGTTTCAAAAAAACTATAGGCCAGGTTTTACATTATATTTGAAAGAATAACTCTTCAAATGATAGTTTAGCTTTTAATAATTCTGGACTATATTTTCCATTCCTCAGAGTTACCTTTTCATAGTGTTCTAATATCCATAAAGAGCGTTTTCTCTTTTTATCGACTCTTAAATAGGGAGAAATATGTTTTAAAATAAACATGACATTTTCTTTCTTCTTTATCGTTAATGTAAAGGAATCTTTATGCCGGTCGGGCTTGTAATTCTTTTTGTTATTGATTGTACCACCGGTTAAAGATTGGAGATAAATTAATAGTTCTTTGTCAGTTGAAGCAACTGTGATACATGGCCGACGGTGTTCACCTTCATGCATTCTAGTCAATGTAATGGAACCCTCTCCATCTATAATTCCTGCTATATATGCTGCTTCCCACTTTTCTATGTTATATTCCTCCCTTCAATTTAATAAATATAAAAAAAGAATGTATGTTTGTATCTATTGTATTAAAGTTAGGTTGTAATTTCAATTGTTTGGAAATTGAGTGGTGCATATTTATTCTATATGTAACATCAAGATCTTTACCTCTGAATTCTAAAGAGGAAAGAAATATTTCTGGAATTTTTATAGGAATCTTGATTACCTTACCCTCTTTTTTATTTATAGATATAAACAAGGTTAAAGTTTTTTGACATTCTGATAGAGTTTATTTATAATATTTTAAAATAGTTGAATACTTCTTCTTAAGGGGAGTAGCTTTTACAACAAAGTCGTCATTACGGAGTGTATCATTCCCGGCTTTGTCGGCAACATAACGTTGTTAGCCAGACCTTTTGCCTACTGGTAAAGGTCTTTATATGTGTATTTTAAACCTTTACCATCTACTGGTGAGGGTTTTTTGTTTTATCCCAAACTTAACGGGCAGTAAGACCCAGTCTCAAGCTTATGAGAAAACAAAGAAGATAGGTGAGGAGAAGTTTCCTAGCTGTTTAAAAATAAGAAAAGGTTGGGGAATGCATCAAATAAAAACATGAAAATCTCATTCTATAAGCTAATGGGCTAATAACAAGCTTAGCTTTTGAAGGATAAGGAAAAGTATAAAGATATTTGAAAAGCTTACGACAAAAAAATTACAGTTATATAAATAATTCAGGAGGGTGTTCATTGATATTAAGGAAAAGCATGGCTCTATTAGGAATAGGTTCAGCAAGAATCGATTTGATTTTGCAAAAGGAAGCGCATAGACCTGGTGAGGTCGTTTATGGGTATTTTTCTATCAACGGAGGAAGCATTGAACAAAAGTTAAAGAGAATAGATTGTAATCTCGTATTGACTGATAAAGCTGCAGGTATTGAAAAAGTAATAGATACTAAAATCATTTTGACTTCCAAGCTGGTTAATTCTGAGGAACTATATACCCTTCCATTTACTTTCCGGATTCCAGCGTCTATTGGTGCTTCAACAGATGAAATATCTTATCGCTTTCAAACAAAGCTGCACTTTAATGAAGGTGTAACCAGCCAAGATCAGGATATCATTCAAATCCTGTAGTTCACATAGATAAAATCCAAAAGTCATGGATAAGAGGGCCCGCTTCAAAGTTGTGGGCCCTCTTTACAGTGGAAGTGCTTCATAAGCCGTCCGAGTATCCGGGAATGCTTGTTGGATTAGAAGTAAACGTTCTATATAATGCTGTACATAGAGAGGCAACTGCAGTTCTTCCTGCCAGCATCGTTCCTTTTTATCATGAGGCGTGTAATTGGAATATAGTAAATACAGTAAGAAATGTCCGATATAGTAAAGGTCGCTAATATAATTTTCTACTTTTTTCGGATTTTTTATCGTATCGATGTTTATACTCTCTTTCATATAACAAGCTAAGCCAAAATCAATGACATATAGTTTATTATGATGCAGGAGGATGTTTGGGATACGTAAATCGCGATGAACAATTCCGTGATCATGAATCGTTAGTACAATTTCAAATAATTGTTTGACGAGTGTTAATGATTCATGGACGGAGAATGTTTGTCCTTTATTAAAAATAAGATGTTCAAACGTCTGGCCTTCAATAAAATCCATCATATAAAATGGAAGGCCTTTAACAAAGCCTTCCTCTTTGATAGTGGGCAAGTTCGGATGCATTTCCTTTTGGAGAAACGCAATTTCTTGCTTAAAGTTATTTTTTGTTGAGGCTTTATTTTTATGCTTAGCACGCAGTCGTTTTAAAACATACTTCTCATTAGTGAGCTTATGCTGAAGTAAATAAGCGACTCCAAAGGATCCGATCCCTAAGGTGTCTAAAAATTCGTACTTATTACTTTGGTTGATGTGGTCGATAAATAATCGATTGTATTTAATTTCATAAAGGTGTTGAAACATCATTCTCATAAGCCTTCATAATCAACTGCTTGAAAAGCTGCGAGAACTAAAAAAGCCCTTTTTATGTCCTTTTTTGTAATGTTTATGACCATAATAATTTTGTTTACTTGAATAGTGCTTTCTACGAGAGCTGCTTGAATAGTATCTTTTATGTTTAGAACTGCTTCCGCTATTTAAGAGTGATTTAATGATTTTCTTTAAAATAAGAATCGCCTCCTTTAGTTATCAAGTATAAAAAAGTCATTTTCTCATTGCAACAATAAGTAATTCTCTATTTTGTGAATAAAAAAATCCCCTATATAGGGGATCAATCAAAGTATTTTTCGAGACCTTTATAAATTCCGATTGCTGATTTGTATTGGTAGGTTTCTGTAGAAACTTTTTTTCTTTCTGTTGCATTGGAAAGGAAGCCTAACTCTACTAATATAGCAGGTTTTTTATTTTCACGGATAACATGGAAGTTTCCTGTCTTCACACCTCGGTTACTTAAGCCTGTTTGTTTAACGACTTCACCCTGAACATACTGAGCAAGCGTTTTCTCGTTAACATTTGTTGCCCAATAGAAAGTTTCAATTCCTTTTGCACTTGAACTTGAGCTTGCATTGTAATGAAGACTAACAAATGCATCTGCCTTATTGTTGTGGCTAATAGCTACTCGCTGTGAAAGTGTTAAGTACGTATCAGTTGAACGTGTCATAACTACTTTTGCTCCCGCCTTTTTAAGTAAGGTTTGAAGCTGTTTCGCCGTTTGAAGGGTCAGATTCTTTTCAATATAATAGGCTCCTGGATCTTTTCCACCGTGGCCTGCATCAATGACAATGACTCGATTCTCTAATCCTTGAGAAGGCTTAGTTTTGGTTAAATAGGATAGGGACGCCCAGCCCATAATACCGGAACTCGTTTCGATTCTACCCCAGTTTCCTTTCGTTTCGAATAAGGTCACGGCTTGTCCTTTTTTGACGGCTGTTACTATGCCGTAGCTTGTGCCTGCACCCTCACGAATGTTTAAGGAAGATGCTCCGTATACATAATAAGTCGTTCCCTTTTCTTCCATATCACTTTTTTTAATATAACCTTTGGTAGCGACACCACTTATGTAAACAGTAGCTTCATACCACTCAGAGGTGAACGTTTTATACTTTAAAGTGGAACCTGAAGAATAGGACCTTAACTTTTTAGAACTAGTAGAAGCTTTTGCATATACAGATATTGTAGTTGGTGCGACACCACTTAGCGATTCCTGCGGTGTTACCCTGTTTTCTACATCTTTCGTTCTAATATAACCTGTAACAGCTGTACCGGAGGAATAAACCGTTGCTTCATACCAGTCGGAAGCGAATGTCCGATATTTTAAAACAGAACCTTGAGCATAAGACTTTAAGGTTTTTGAATTCGTTGTTGCTTTTGAATAAATAGCAAGCGTGTTAGTGGCAATCCCTGTTAAGCTCGTTTGCTTAGAATCGATTGTTTCCACATCGTCTTTTTTGATGAATGCTGTTGTTGCTACACCATTTACATAAATCTTGAAAATATACCAATCGTTATTGAATGATGCATATTCTAAGATACTTCCTTCTGGGTAGCTTTTCAGTACATCGGCATTGTCCTCCGCTTGTGCATAGACCTTGGTAGAATCTTGTACAACTAACCCGCGCATCGTTGGAGCTGGAGCTTTAATCGTTGATAGCGCCTGTTCGGCTGTGACTTCGCTTTCTGTTTGCTGTTCGACTGCTGCTTCACTTTCTATCTGTTGTTCAACTGCTAGTGCTTTTGTTTTTGTTTCTGAACTAGTTATTTCAGGTGTAGGTGTTTCTTCAAGAGCACTGTCTAAAGGTTCCTCATTCATTTTTGTATCTGTTGAATCTGGATCCGCTGTCTCGGGTACAGAAATCAATGAATTTTGGATATACCCCGTTATGTTCTCATCCGTGAGTGGATTGGTAAGGCTTATGTATGTATAGCTTGTTCCTGTATGTAGTACATAAACTTCTGATTGATTTGGGATAGAAGTTAAAATCTCACTGTTTGCTGTCTCTTCTTTTAAAACGGGGACCAGTTCTTCGTTTTCCGACAAGACGATGGCCTTCTCAGAACTGCTCTGAATGGTTTCTGCATGGCTTAGCATGGGGAAGCCTGAACAAATCAACATGAAAGTGAGTACGCAGATGAGAATTTTTGTGTAGTTTGTCATGATGCCCTCCTAACTTTGTAATATTTGAGAGAATAATATTCTCCAACGAGTATAGTAACATATTAGGTTGTGACAAATTGACTAGAAAATGTTAACTAAACCAAGGAAATATTAGGGTTTAAACGATTTTGTGACTAATGTTACGATTATATTAAATTTTAGATATATTGTTTTTACGATAATGTTTCATAGGTATTTTACAAAAAATAGATAGTATTTCTTATATTGATTATGTGAATATTCCAGTAAAATAAAAGTCGAATTATAAATGAAACGTAAGGTAGATACATAGAAGAAGGGGAGTTGCATGGAGTTTCAATCTGTTATTTTAGAGTATCGGCTGCAAAAGGGACCTGAGCAATTTGTACCGATTTATCATTATCCAGGTATTGACCTAGAACAAATTCTGGCAAGAAGAGAATGTGAATTTTTCGTTAAAGAAGGGGTTACATATAAACAGCTTTCCTCCGCCATCGAAAATGATTTGTTTGTCATTTATGTGGAAGTGTATGAAGAGGGACTAATAGAAAAAGAGGAGGATTCGAAGCAGGGAATCAAGCTTGAGGTTCGTGAGTTGAACGCAAGGAAGAACCATCCACTTATTACGTCTAAATATATGACCAATCATCTAGATGTGTTAAGTGTAATTGGCAGTGTATATACATATGATTACGGTAAGGAATGGGAGCGAGATTCAGCAGAGATTGATGAAGACCGGAAAGTGTATGTGTTATATGTAACACCAACTGGCTATACGATGTGAACATGGGGAGAGGAGTATAGAAATTGAAAAAAACAAAGAAAATGATGACAGGAGTATTAACGGCGGCGCTTGCTGCCTCTTTGGCCGCTTGCGGGGAAGATCGTCCGCCTGAACCGACTGGATATGATTGTGATGATTGGGACTGGGATAAGAAGACGGGAACATATTACTGTGATGATGATAGTTCCTCGCACTCAGGTGGTTACTATCACAACGGGACTGTTTATTCAAATAAAAAAGCATTAAAAACCAGTTATTCTTATCAATCCTATGTAAAGTCAGGGATTGGAAGTGGGACAAAAGGTGGATTTGGAGGGTAAATGAGTACGTTTCATGATGAAAGGAAGCAGTTTTATGAACAAATCGACGGGTTTTGGTCTGATTTATATGGCATGGAATACGCTTTGTGGGATGTGAAAAAGGAAACATCAGAAACGATTGGACGCATCCGAACAGCGGCGGAGCGAATCGGCCATATTTTTTATAAAACGGCTCCATTGCTAAGGAATTTAGATGATGAGACATTCCTTCAACTTGGATTTCCTCCTGAATCTTTTACGTATATTCGTTTACAGACCCTTCCTTTTGAAAGTGTTATCGCCCGCCTTGATTTAGTGGTGACGGAACAAGATGTAAAACTGCTTGAGATGAATGCAGATACACCGACTTTTATTATGGAGACATTTAATATAAATGAAAAAGTGTGCAAAGCGTTTCAGCTTAAAAATCCGAATGAGGCGTGTGAGGATAAGCTTCGAGAAGCGCTTCAGAAGGCTATTAAAGCAGCTGTTGGCTTTCTTGGAAAGAGAAAAACTCCTCATATTGTTTTTGCTTCCCATGGAGACCACGCAGAAGACCGCTTAACAACTATGTATTTACAGCAATTGAGTGGCTTTAATAGCCGTTTTACAAGTCTTGATCGATTAAGAGTTGTACCGGAAGCAATTAAGGAGAATGGAGAAGTTGTAGTAGAACGCGGACTGTACGATGACCAAGGTGAAAAAATAGATGTATTGTATCGTCAGACGTATCCACTTGAACATCTAATCGAAGATGAAGACCCTTTAACGAAAGAAAAAGTAGGACAATTTTTAATGAAGCTTGTGGAAGAAAAAGAGTTGGCTGTTATCAATCCTCCTTCCGCTTTTTTGTTGCAATCAAAAGCTATTATGGCTCTTATTTGGGGATTACATGAAGTGAGACATTCTTTTTATACAGAGGAAGAACATCAATGGATTTCGACCTATTTTTTGCCTACTTATATGGATGAGGACTGGTTTTGGCAGCAAAAGGTGAACTATGTAAAGAAACCGTCTTTCGGTCGTGAAGGAGACACGGTTGAAATTTATGGAGGCACAGGTCAAAAACTGGACGAAGATCAGCATAAAACATATAAAGATTCAGTGCCGGTTTATCAGCAGTTTATCGAGCTTCCTAAAACAGTTGTACAAACAGAACAAGGAGAGAAGCAAGTACATTATATGTACGGTTGCTTCTATATAAATGGTCAGGTCAGTTCGATTGGCATTCGTGCTGGGAGACAGATTACAGATAATGAATCATATTTCTTGCCAATCGGCTTAGATAAAGAGGAGGAAAAATAGAGATGGATTTTATATCTTCGGATAGCTTTTTAAATTTTTTAGCTTATGTGGGGACAGGATTTGTTTTAATTGTACTTGGATTAATCGCATTTGCGCTGACGACGAAGTTTTCAGAATGGCAATTAATTAAAGAAGGGAATCTTGCGGTTGCTTTAAAGCTATGGGGAAAAGTCATTGGTTTAGGGATTACGC